>NZ_VCQZ01000036.1 GCF_005938195.1 Paenibacillus thermoaerophilus | reverse complement strand
TACTTCACCGTGCGTTGTTTAAACTCTTCGTTGTAATGCTGCCGTTGTTCACCCATGTGAACACCTCCTAGATAAGCTTATTATCAAGCTTCTCCTAAGCTGGTGTCCACTTTTTATTCTAGCTGCATTTGTATCGTTAAACTCAGCCCGCCATAAGGAAATTCGGGTGATAGCGATAAAAAATATCGTTAACCTTGCCGTACTGTCGCGCCCGCGTCGGCCCGGCCCGGCGGCTTCCCTTAACTTTCCCGGGATCCATCTTTAATTTTTTAATTGAAAGCGCATTCAGATAGCGGTATTCTATAAGAATAGGATCGCGATACGGCACCGTGGAGGGAGTTGCATGCGGCAGTGGCTGACCCGCTGGAACACCCTGCGCAATCAGATGCTGGCAGGGTTTCTGTCCGTGATGATGATCGTTTTGTTTTGCGCGGGCATTATCACCTACAATTCCGTTTCGAAGCTGCTCAAAACAAAAGCCGAGAAACAGATCAAGCAAACCGCCGTTCAGGCGAACGGCAGGCTGGACGCGCTCATCGACCAGATCGAGACACTGACGACGCAGGCCGTCAACGAACCGTATGTCCAGCAATTGATGCTGTCGATCGTGAACGGGGAAGAAGCGAGCTTCAGCCAGCGCCAGTCGCTCTCGCAAATCGCGAACAAAATTCAGGCGTATTCGAGCGGAGTCAGCAGCGTCGAGGTGTACACCCGCGACCACAGGCAGTTGTACCCGCTCGACGATCGAAGCTTGTCCGACCGGGTGGGCAGCGAATGGATCAGCCAGGCGAACGACAAGAAAGGGAGAATCGTCTGGATCGGCGTAGACTCCGAAAATCCCGATACCGTGCTGGCGCTCCGGCGAATCAATCTGGTCGACCGCTGGTTTTCGAACGGCGGCTATATGCTGATTCGCATGCACCGGAGCTACTTTCAGTTTCAGGGAGAATTTTCGAACGGCGGACGCCCGGAAATGATGCTGCTTGCCGACGGCGCGGCCAGACCGATCGTCGCGGGCGGGCAGCTTCCCGTTGATATGAGGGAACTGATGAACGCGGACGCGCAGACGGTGACGCTCGACGGGCGGCGGTACATCCTGGTGAAGCAGCCTTCCGAGCCAACCGGCTGGACGCTGATGATTCTGTATTCCATGCGGGACATCACCGACGGCATCTCCGTGCTGCGGCTCGCCGTGATGACGTCCGGCGCGATCGGCTTCTTGCTGTTTCTCGTTCTGTCGCTCTTGCTGTCGACGATGATTACGCAGCCGCTCAAAAAGCTGACCAAAGCGATGCGCAGCACGCGGCTGGGCGTGCTGACGCCGAATCCGGACGTCTCGGTTACGGCCGAGATTCATTACCTGAACACGACCTACAACCAGATGATCGAGGAGTTGAACCGTCTCATCAAGCTGGTGTACGAGAAGGAAACGCTGCGGAGCCGGGCCGAGCTGCACGCGCTGCAAGCGCAGATCAATCCGCATTTTTTGTACAATACGCTGGAGGCGCTGTATTGGTCGCTGCAAGAGAAAGGACAGGAAGATCTCGCGGAACTCGTCATCGCCATGTCCGAGCTGTTTCGCTACGTAATCGGCGGCCCCGACCGGAACGAATGGGTAACGGTAGGCAAGGAACTGGATCACATCGAACGGTATCTGCGCATCATGAGCGTCCGGTTCGGGTCCCGCCTGGCGTGGAGAATCGAGGCGGAGGCGGAGCTCCGCGAGGTCCGGATGCCCAAACTGCTGATTCAGCCTCTCGTGGAGAACGCCATCCTGCACGGGTTGGAGAGCAAGAGCGGACAAGGACTGGTCGTCGTGCGCGCGAGGCCGTCCCCGGCGGCGGCCCGCGCCTTGCGGATCGAGGTGGCCGACAACGGGCCGGGCATGGGGGAGGAGTTGCTTCGAGCCGTGAAGGAGGCGCTCTCCGGAAGCCGCATGCCTGCCGGCAGAGGCAGCGGGATGGGGCTCCTGAACGTGCAGCGCCGCCTGCAGCTTTATTACCCGTCCCGCGGCTTCGCGGGGCTTACTGTCGACAGCGTGCCGGGGCGCGGAACGACGGTCGGCTACGACCTGCCGATTATGCCGAAAGGAGAGGAGGAATCGCCGGATGATCCACTCGGGGAAAACCATTCTGGTCGTTGACGACGAGCCGATGACGCGAGCGGGCATCAGCAAGACGCTGGAAGCTTGGTCGCTCGGCAGGGTGCGGGTCCTGAGCGCGGAGAACGGGGCGCAAGCGTTGGAGATTCTGGACAGCCAGCCCGTCCACCTGATCGTCACCGACATCCGGATGCCGGAGTTTAGCGGTCTGCATGTCGTGGAGAAGCTGCGCGGCAAAGGGATGAATCCCGTCGTTATCGTGATCTCCAGCTATCCCGACTTCGAATACGCCCAAACCGCCATACAACTGGGCGTCGTCAATTATTTGCTGAAACCCGTCTCCAAGCGCAAGCTGATCGAGGCCGTCGAGCAGGCCATGCGGATCGAAGAAGACCGGGAGCGGCTGGAGACGCTGGAGAAGATAGCCGATCCGCAGCTTCTGAACACGAAGGCGGACGAACTGCGCTACAGCCCGCCGATCCAATCGGCCGTGCGTTACGTGGAGGAGAACCTGCAGTCCCCGCTCGGCATGCGGGAGGTAGCGGGCCGCGTGCATCTGAACCCCAGCTATTTCAGCGTACTGTTCAAGGAGCAGACCGGGCTCACCTTCAGCGAATACGTCACGCGGATTCGGCTGAGGAAAGCGAAGGAACTGCTGATCCGGACGCGGCTGCCCATATCCGAGATCTCGGAGCAGGTCGGCTATCAGACGCCCAAGTATTTTATCAAGCTGTTCAAAGACTACGAAGGGAAAAGTCCGAGTCAATACCGCAAGGAGATGACGGGGGAGCCGGACGCCATCTAAAAATTGTGGAATTTTCCCCAATTGAAGTAACCTATTTCCATACCGATGTAAGCGCTATGATAATGCTGAAGTCCATCATTATGGAAGCAGGGGGAATTCAAGATGGTTTCGAGAAAAGCGCTTACAGTGACGATGGCCGCTTCGCTCGGCTTCGGCGCGGTCCTGGCGGGCTGCGGAGATTCGGGCGATGGCGGCGACAAGGGCGGCGCCTCCGGACAAAAGGTGACGATCAAATTGATGCACCTGTGGCCGGCCGGCAGCTCGGCTACGCAGAACAAAATCGTAAACGACATCATCAACGAATACCAGGCGGCAAATACGAATGTCACGATCGAACAGGAAGTGCTGGAGAACGAGCAGTACAAAAATAAAATGAAGGTGCTGTCGACATCAGACAAGCTGCCCGACGTCGGCATGACCTGGGCGGCGGGCTACATGGAGCCTTATGTGAAAGGCGAGATGTTCGCCCCGCTTGACGATCTGCTTCAGGGCGAATTGAAGGACAAGTTCGTCAAAGGCACAACCGAGGCTTACGCTTTCGGCGGCAAAACGTACGCGCTTCCGGTCGAGCTGAACATCGTGCCCGTGTATTACAACAAAGCGATTTTCGCCCAATACAACCTGCAGCCGCCGAAGACGTACGACGAGTTTAAAAAGATCGTCCAGACGCTCGCCTCGAACGGCGTTACTCCGATCGCCCTCGGCAATAAAGACCGCTGGACCGGCTCGCTGTGGTACATGTATCTGGCGGATCGGCTCGGCGGACCGGAAACGCTGAAAAAAGCGATCGACCGCACCGGTTCTTTCGAAGATCCGAATCTGATCCGCGCCGCGCAGGAGATTACGCAGCTCGTCGACATGAACGCGTTCAACAAAGGATTCAACGGCTTGTCCAACGACGAAGGCAAAGCCGAATTCATGAACAGCAAAGCCGCGATGTACATGATGGGGACATGGGAACTGCCGAACTACACGACCAACAAGGATGTTCCGCAGTCGTTCCGGGATCAGATCGGGTTCTTCAAATTCCCGACGGTCGACGGCGGCAAAGGCAACGTCGAGAGCTGGGTCGGCGGACCGGGCGTCGGCTTGTTCGTCTCGAACAATTCGAAGGTGAAGGAAGAAGCCAAGAAATTCGTCAGCTTCTTCGTTCAGAAGTGGGGCGAGCACGCCATCTCCGAAGCCGGCGTCATCCCGGCTACGAAGGTGGATACGGCCAAGGTGAAGCTGCCCCAGTTGTATATCGATCTGCTGAACGAACTGAACAAAGCCAGCAATATTACGCTGTTCGCCGACGTTCAGATGAATCCCGCTTCCGCCGAGGTGCATCTGAACATGATTCAGGCGCTGTACGGCAAGGCGGTCACTCCGGAGGATTTTGTCAAGAAGCATGAGGAATCGCTGGCGAAGGAAACCGGCAAATAAAACTCCATGCGGATACGGAAAAGGACATATCCCTCGGCGCGATATGTCCTTTTCCATTTGGCTCGGGAAGGAGAAGTGACATCCATGGACAAAGTCATGTCCAACAAGACCGTCATTGCGTTATTCGTATGGCCGTCGCTTCTGTTGCTTGTCGTCCTCATCTATATGCCGATCGTCCTGACCGGTTATTACGGCTTGATGGACTGGGACGGCGTCGGCGGGATGGCGTTTATCGGCTTGGCCAATTACAAGGAGCTGCTTCGGGACGGGCTGTTCTGGAACAGCGTGAAGCACTCCTTCCTGCTGGCCGTCTTCTCGACGGTCAGCTTGCTCGTCTATCTGCTCGTTGCGCTTGTGCTGTCCGCGCGTATACGCGGGGCGAACGTGTTCCGCAAAATTTATCTGATTCCGATGCTGCTGTCTTCGGTGGCGATCGCCCAACTGTGGCTGAAAATTTTCCACCCGACCAACGGCATCCTCAATGACGCGCTGGCGCGGCTGGGCGTCCAGGATACGCCCGAATGGCTGTCGAATCCGTCCATCGTGCTGTATGCGATTTTTATACCGATCTTGTGGCAATACGCCGGGTTTTACATTTTGATCTATTACGCCGCGCTCAAAAACGTGCCGGCCGACCTGATCGAAGCCGCGCGCATCGACGGCGCCGGTCCGTGGCGCGTTGCGGTTTCGATCCGGATTCCGCTGATCGCCGAAGTGATCAAGGTAACGGTCGTGCTTGCGATTGTCGGCTCCCTGAAATATTTCGACCTGATCTACGTGATGACGGGCGGCGGCCCGAACGGGGCCAGCGAGGTGATGGCTTCGTACATGTACCGCAAGGCGTTCAGAGAGTATGACTTCGGTTATGCGAGCGCCGTCGGCTTTTGCCTGCTGCTGATATGCCTGATCATGACCTGGCTGATCCGCAAAGCGACGGCCGCCAAGGACAACGTCCAATATTCGTGAGGGAGGAGATTCCGATGAACGGCGAAACGATATTGACACAACGGGCGAAGCCGGGCGTTCGGCGGAACAAGCTTCCCGAGCGGATGGGTTACGGACTGCTGTACGCGGTGTTAACCGCCGTTGCCGTCCTTCAAGTGCTTCCCCTGCTATGGCTGTTGTTGTTCTCTCTGAAAAACAGTCAGGAAGTGTTCCAGTTGGCTCCGTTCGCGCTGCCGGAGAAGCTGCGCTGGGAAAATTACGAGAAAGTATGGACGCAGGGGCAGATCAGCCGGTATTTTATGAACAGCGTCTGGATTACGGCCGTAGCCGTCGCGGTAACGGTGGCCTTGGCAAGCCTCGTGACATTTGCCGTCACGCGGATGAGGTGGAAGCTGCGGTCGTTTACGCTCGGTTTGTTTATGGTGGGGCTGATGATTCCCGTCCACTCGACGCTGATCCCTCTGTTCAGCCTGTTTACGAAGCTGCAGTTGATCAATCATCCGTTGTCCTTAATCTTGTCGTATATCGCCTTCAACTTGCCGATTACGATCATGATTATGCTGGGCTTTTATTACTCGCTGCCGCGCGAGGTGGAGGAAGCGGCCGTCATGGACGGCTGCTCCGTGTACAGGCTGTTTGCGAGCATTACGCTGCCGATGACCTCCTCGGTCGTGACGACGGCCGTCATCATCAATATGATTTATAACTGGAACGAGTTTATCTTCGTCAATACGTTTATCAGCTCGGACAAATACAAGACGTTAACGGTCGGCGTGCAAAACTTCGTCGGCCAATATACGACAGACTGGGGCGCCATCGGCGCGACGCTGATGATCAGCATCCTGCCGATCCTGCTCGCTTTTATTCTGCTGAGCAACCGGATTGTCGAAGGCATCGCGGCCGGCTCGGTGAAAGGGTAAGGAAAGGCGCGTCGGCTTCGCGCAATCGGCCGGTGTCCAAAAGAAAACCTGTGTACGCCGTGAAATGACGGGGTGCGCAGGTTTTTTGCTAGATAAAATCGGTGCAAACGCTCCATCCATCAGGTAAACTAGGCTCATCCGCAAATGAAGCGCTTTATATTTGCGGCGGGGCGCCAATTCGGGGCTCGATAGACATCACAGGCATTTGTTCGGGGGATCGCGGCATGTTTTATTCGCTGAAAAACCGGCTGATCGCTTTTTTTGTTCTGTTGCTCGTCCTGTCGTTCGGCACGATGTCCTATTTGATTTTTCAGGAGTCCCGTTTGATCATCCGCTCGTACATCGAGACTTCCGCTCTGGAGAAGATGGACGAATACGGGTCCTTTGTCCATATGGCCGCGCTGCAGATGTACGATTTGTCTTCCCTCGTGTTTAACAGCGAGGTCACGAGCAACTGGGACCATACGCTTTCGGACCCGGCCGCGGGGGAAGGGGAGAAGATGCTGGCCAATATCAGCTTGAGCAAATTTTTGACCCATGCCGCCAACAGCTACTCCGGCGTATCGTCGGTGTCTCTGTACCGCCGGGACGGGCTCGTGGTCAGCGACAACAACCAGATCATGACGAACCGGTCGCATCTGGACACGAAGTGGTACCGGGATTTCGTCGAAAAAAGCAATCATTGGGTCTCGTCCCATACGGATGAGGTCGAGCTTAACCGATCCCGGCCGTATCCGTTTATAAGCCTGCTGCTGCCGATCGGATCGTTCGAACCGTCCGCGGCCAAGACGGTGATGAAGGTCAACGTCAGCGCGGAATTTTTCCTGGAGCCCCTGAATCGCATCCACCTGGGCGAGAGAGGGACGATCTTCCTGCTGGATCACGAGGGCCACCCGATGCTGTCGCAGGAGCAATACGCTCCGCATGAGGAAGCGGCGCGCAAAGTGGAGGAGATCCGCAACGGCAACACAAGGCAGGGCGTCGTCTATCTGCGCAATCCGGCGGGTTCCACCGATATTCTGGTGTACAAAAAGCTTAAGCAAAACGGCTGGATGCTGGTCGGATTCGTGACGGAGGCGGATTTATACGCCAATTTGTACAGGCTGCGCACGACGATTGTCCTGTTCTCTTCCTTCCTGCTGATCGCGGCGATCGTCGTCGCCACCTGGCTGTCCTACGGCATTACGAAACCTCTGTCCAGGCTCGCCTCGGCCATGCGCAGCGTGCAGAAGGGGGAGTTCGATCTCGCGGAGAACCGCATTCCTCCCGAGCGGAGCGTCCGCAACGAGGTCGGCTTCGTCACGTCTTCGTTCCGGAACATGGTGCGGCAGCTGAAGCAGCACATCCAGACGGAGTTCGAGCTGAAGCTGCTGCGGCAGCAGGCCGAATACAAGGCGCTGCTGATGCAGATCAACCCCCACTTCCTGTTCAACACGCTGGAGCTGTTAAGCAGCCTGTCCGTGCAGCGGAAGACGGCGGAAAGCCTGAAAATTATTGAGGCTCTGGGCAAAATGCTGCGCTTCTCGCTGAACGCGGCCGAAGATCTGGTTTCCTTGCGGCAGGAGATCGACTATCTGCGTTATTATCTGACCATACTGGAGATCCGGTTCGGCGACCGGCTGCGGCTCTCCCTGCGGGTTGACGGCGAGCCGGGGAACCGGGAGATCGTCAAGTTCATCCTGCAGCCGCTGGTCGAAAATGCGGTCAAATACAGCTTTGCGGAGCAAGCGGTGGCGGAAGTGGACATCCGGATCTCGGTGGAGCCGGAGCGGGTCCGGCTGCTGGTGGCCGACAACGGGCCGGGCATGCCGCCCGGATTGGCGGAGCGGCTGTACGCGGAGACGGCTCATTCCCGGCTTCATGACGTGTTGAACAGGGGAAGCGGAACGATCGGATTGCGCAACGTGCTGGCGCGCTGCAGATTGTATTACGGCCAGGGGTTCGAGTATGCGATCCGTTCGGCCGATTCCGGCCCGGGGACAACCATAGAACTCATTCTTCCGATAGGAGAGGGAGCAAGCGATGTATCGAGTGCTGATCGTGGATGACGAACCGGAGATCCGGACGGGGCTCCGCATGAAGGTGGACTGGGAACGGCTCGGATTGGAGGTGGCGGACGAAGCCGCCAACGGCGCCGAAGCGCACCGGTTGCTGTCCGAAACGGACATCGACATCGTCATTACCGATATGAACATGCCGATGATGGACGGCATCTCATTTCTGGAGTCGTGCCGCGAGCGGTATCCCGGCCTTCGGACCATCGTCCTGACGGGTTATGAAGATTTCCGGTACGCGCGGGCGGCCGTGCGCACCCAGGCCCGGGACTATCTGCTGAAGCCCGTGTCCAGGGACGAGCTGGAGGCGGCGCTGCTGAAGGTCAAGCAAGAATTGGATCGCGAGCGGCAGCTTACGGATCAGCGGAAAAGCCTGGAATGGAGGCTGTCCCAGTATTACAAGGAGATGAAGGGGCATTTCGTCGTCCACATCGTCAAAGAGGAGTGGCGGCATATGCAGGACTTCCGGGACCGGGCCAGGCTTTTCGAACTGGAGGCGTGGGACGGGCGGGAAGTCCGGTTTGTCGTCGCCGGTTTGCGGGAGCGCCGGACGGGAGAGATCCGCGGAGAACGCACGCCGGAGAAGCTGCGGCTTCCGTTCGAGTTGATCTGCAAGGAATTTGCCGATCAGTCGCCGCAAGCGCCGCTTTATTTCCAGGACCGCAGCTATCCGGGGCTGATCTTTTTGATCGTGCCCGGTGCGGAGGAGGTTTGCCGCGAATTTGCCGGACAGCTCCGCAGTTGTGTCGCGCAGCATTTGTCCGAGGAACCGGCCGTCGCCGTGGGGCAGCCGGCGAAGGGGTTCTCCGAGTGGCGGGAAGGGTATATGTCGGCCTTGCTGTCCTGGAATCTCACGGATGCGAACGGGCCATATCCGATGAAGGAGGAGGCGGACGGCGCGTCCGCCTTGTCGGCCGAATCGCGCCGCCTGCTCCGCAAGCATCTGCTCCGGGGAGACATGGACGCGTTCCAGGCAACGGTCCGCAAGGAATTGACGCGCGCGTTCGAACGCTCGCAGGCGTTTTACGTCAAGGCGATCTTCCAGTTGTATCTGGAGATCGAAGCGGCGGCCCATGAATCGGGAACGGCGCTGGACAGCAAGGACGAGCTGTGGATGCGGCCGGAGATGGCGCTCGGCCTGCATACGGTCGACAAGGCGGAGCGGTTTTTCGTGCGTATGGGAGAGCGGATCGTCCGCATGCAGAACAAGGAGGATGCCGATTTTCAACGGGTGAAGCGGTACATCGACAGCCACTACATGTACGACCTGAATCTGACGGTTCTGGCCGAACGGTTCAGCTACCATCCGTCCTATTTCTCCGAATGGTTCAAGTCCAGGATGGGCCTGACCTTTATTCAATATTTGACCGGGGTGCGGATGGCCCAGGCCGTGCGGCTGCTGGAGGACACGTCGCTGCCGCTGTGGGATATCGCGGAATTGACGGGTTTTGCCAGCGCCAGCTATTTCAGTTCCAAATTCAAGAAGCAGTTCGGCCTGTCGCCGTCGGATTACCGGCAAAACGCGCAGAAAAAACGAAAAAATTAAAAATCAACTGCCGAAAAAATAAGATTCTTTCGTGCGGGCAAACGTCGTATGCTTGACTTGCAGCGGGAAGTTGCAGTCAAGCTTATTTTGTTTCGCGGAAGGGAGGTTCGCCGCTTGGCTTCACGAAGATCCGCTCTGTGGCGGCAAGATCGCACCGCGTATTTGTTTCTGCTCCCTTGGCTGGTCGGCTTCTTTGGTCTGACGCTGGGGCCCATGATCGGTTCCTTCTACTTGTCGCTGACCAAGTACAATCTGCTGAACGCGCCGCAATGGCTGGGCCTGGACAATTACGCGCAAATCTTTGCCGAGGACGAGCTGTTCCGGCGCTCGATCGCCCTGACGTTCCAGTATGTGCTGCTGGCCGTTCCGCTCCGCCTGTTTTTCGCGCTGATGGTGGCCATGGCGCTGAACAAAGGCATCCGGATGCTGGGGATTTACCGTACGGTCTACTACATCCCTTCGCTGCTCGGAGGGAGCGTGGCGATCGCGATCGTCTGGAGGAAAATGTTCGACGGAGACGGTCTGGTCAACCTGTTCCTGAAGCTGTTCGGCGTCGAGGGGCCGTCGTGGATCGCGCATCCCGACTACGTGCTGTATACGATCATTACGCTGGCCGTCTGGCAGTTCGGATCGGCGATGGTGATCTTTCTGGCCGGGCTGAAGCAGATTCCCGCCGAACTGTATGAAGCTTCCGAGGTGGACGGCGCCGGGAAGTTCCGGCAATTTTTCCGGATTACGCTGCCTCTGCTGTCGCCGGTTATTTTCTTTAATCTGGTGATGAGCATGATCGGTTCCTTCCAGGTGTTTACGCCGGGTTACGTCATCGGCGACGGCCGGGGCGGACCGATCGACTCCACGATGTTCTACACGCTGTACCTGTATCTGAAAGGCTTCTCCTTCTTCGATATGGGTTACGCTTCCGCGTTGGCGTGGATTTTGCTTGCGATTATCGGAGTATTTACGGCCGTCATGTTCGTCACGTCCAAGTACTGGGTATTCTACGGCGACGGCAAAGAAGGGAGGTGAGGCGGGTTATGCCGCTTGGAAAGACCGTCGGCCGGGCGGTCAAACATACGGCGATTATCGCCCTCGGCCTGCTTATGCTGTATCCCGTGCTCTGGCTCATCAGCAGTTCCTTTAAACCGAATACGCTGATTTTCTCCGATACGAGCCTGTGGCCCAAGGAGTGGACGTTCGAGCATTACCGCAACGGGTGGAAAGGGCTGCAAGGCGTCTCCTTCGGCCGGTTTTTCGCCAATTCCGCCTTTATCTCGCTGATGTCGGTGCTGGGCAACGTCGTAACGTGCTCGCTGGCGGCCTTCGCCTTCGCCCGGCTGGAATTCCGGCTGAAGAAGATCTGGTTCGGGCTTATGCTGGTGACGATCATGCTGCCGTATCACGTGACGCTTGTGCCGCAATACGTGATGTACAACAAGTTCGAGTGGATCAACACCTACTTGCCCTTGATCGTCCCGAAGTGGCTGGCCCACGATTCGTTCTTCATCCTGCTGATGGTTCAGTTCATACGGGGAATTCCCAAGGAGCTGGACGAAAGCGCGACGATCGACGGCTGCGGCCAAGCCCAGATCTACTGGCGCTTGATCGTGCCGCTGCTGCTGCCGGCGCTGATTACGACCTCGATCTTCACCTTTATCTGGACATGGGACGATTTCTTCAGCCAGATGATTTATCTCAACAAGATCGATTTGTTTACCGTGCAGTTGGGCATTCGTTCGTTGTTCGATCCGTCCGGCGAGTCGGATTGGGGGGCGCTGCTGGCGATGTCCGTCCTGTCGCTGGCGCCCGTGATGATCATTTTCTTCGCTTTCCAGCGGTTGATTCTGGAAGGCATCGCAACCACGGGGCTCAAGTGAACCATGAGCTATATACCATGTTTTTAGGGGGACGAAGGCTGTGAAAAAAACGGGTCTGATCGCAACGGTGTCGGTTGTTGCGCTTACGGTGACCGCCTGCGGCGGCACGTCGACGGATTCGCCTTCCGCGTCGGCGGGAGCGGGGAACGAGCAAGTCGAGCTCCGCATCATGTGGTGGGGGGATCAGAAGCGGGCGGACAAGACCAACGAAGCGCTCCGCAAGTTCGAAGAGAAATATCCGCATATCAAGGTAGTCGGCGAATTCGCGCCAAGCTCCGGTTATTTCGACAAGCTCAACACCCAGATCGCCTCCGGAACGGCGCCGGACGTCTTCTTCCTGGGCGGCAACGTGGTGGATTACGTGAGCAAGGGCGTGCTGCTCGATCTGAACCCCTATGTCGGCAAAGAGCTGAACCTGGACGACATGGACAAATCGATGATCGCGTACGGCACGTTCAAGGAGAAGCTCTATCACGTCTCGGCGGGGGCGAACGCCCGGGCCATCGTCGTCAACACGGATTTGTTCAAGAAAGCCGGCATGGAGATTCCGCAGGACGACTGGACTTGGGACGACTATGCCCGAATCGCCAAGGAAATATCCGACAAGCTCGGCAAGGACGTGTTCGGCACCTACGACTACACGGTGGACGGCATGGGCATCTATATGGGGCAGATCGGCAAAACGGTCTACGACATGGACAAGAATGTAATCGGTTTCGAACAGAAGGACGCGGAGAACTGGTTCGCCTATTGGGACAACATGCGCAAGGCGGGCGGCGTCGTTACGCCGGAGCTTCAGGTCTCCAATCCTCCGGGCGACACAAGCAAGTCGCTGATCGTCACCGGCCGCGTGGCCATGGGACTGATTCCTTCCAATCAGTTGGTCGCGCATCAGAATCTGACGAAGGATCACCTGACGCTTGTTCAGGTGCCCAGAGGCGCCAACGGTTCGGGCGTCGCCTTCGAATCGAGCCAGGGGTTGTCCGGTTACGCAAAAACCAAGCATCCCAAAGAAGTGGCGCAGCTGATCAACTTCTGGATCAACGATCCCGACGCGGCGAAAATTCTCGGCAATGACCGCGGCGTGCCGGTTACGGCGGCCATGCGCGATCTGTTGAAGAAGGATGCGAGCCCGGTGGAGCAAATCATCTACGACTACCTCAACCGCGTATCGGAAGCGAACAAAAAGCAAGTGGTCAAAATCAGCTACAATCCGCCCGGCTTCACCGAATACTCCAAGCTGCTGGAGACGACCGTGCAGGAAATATCGTTCGGCAGGAAGGATGTCAAGAAAGGCGCGGAGGATTTTTATACCGGTGCCGTCAAAATATTTAACAACAACAAATAAACGCATAGCGCGGGCGCGGCGCGCGGAGCAGAGCAAGAGCGGACAGGGCGGACTGCTGCCGGCAGTCCGCTTCTGAGCGACGGATGCGGGTCTGCCGCGCGGCGCGCCCGGCTGTCTGGGGGGAATCCGACGTGAGTGTGGAAGCGATGGCGGAGAGGTTGCGCGGGATCAGGACGGAGCTTCGGGCGGGAGAGCCGGGCAGCGGGCCCGGCGCGAAGGCGCTGCAGGATTGGATGCGTTCGGGAGTGAAATTCGCCGCTTCGTCGGAGCGGCTGGAACGCGTCTATTATTCGGCATGGCGCAAGCTGTTCGACTGTATCGTGCCCGCGCTGGACAGAGGTCCGATCCTGTACGAAGGCGGCGCATACCGGGGGTGCTGGCTGGAGAGCACCGGCACGATCAGCGCGGAGCTGTTGTCGAGGTTTATCCCTTCCGTGGCGGAATCCACCTTCGCCGGCTTCGCCGATCTGCAGCGGGAGGACGGATTGCTGCCGTACAAGATCACCGGGGGCGGCCCGGCTTTCCGGCAAATCCAGCTGGTTACGCCGCTGGCCCGAAGCGTGTGGAACCACTATTCGCTGAACGGGAAGCCGCAGGAGTTTCTCCGGAAGATGTACGCGGCCATGCGGCGCTACGACCGCTGGCTGGCGGAATGGCGCAATACCCGGAATACCGGCTGCGTGGAGGCGTTCTGCGCCTTCGATACGGGGCACGATCTGTCGCCTCGCTTCTGGCATGTTCCGGACACGCCTTATCTGAACGATCCGAAGCGGTTCGATCCGCATTCTCCCGTGCTTCCGTTTCTCGCGCCGGACCTGACGGCGAACGTGTACTGCCAGCGACTGTATCTGGCCCGGATCGCGGAGGAGCTGGGGGAGCCGGATGCGGGATGGAGGGAGAAGGCGGAGGAGACGCTCCGCAGCCTGTGGACGCATTGTTATGACGAGGCCGACCGATTCTTCTACGACCGGGATCGGCACGGCGAATGGGTCCGGGTCCAATCGGACACGCTGCTGCGCGTATTGGCCTGCGAGGTCGGGGATGCGAACTTTTTTGCGGAGGCGCTGAAACGGTATTTGCTGAATACGCGAAAGTTTTTCGCGAAATATCCGTTTACCTCGATCGCGATGGACGATCCGCGGTTCGATCCGTTTTCGAGCTACAACAGTTGGGCCGGACCGGCCAACTTCCTGAGCCTCATCCGCGCGCCGCACGCGTTCGAGTTTCATCATCGGCATGTGGAGCTGACGTGGGTGCTGCAGCCGCTGATGTCGGCGATATCGCGCATGGATCGGTTCGCGCAGACGTTAAGTCCGTGGACGGGCGAGGAAGGGTACACCGAAGGGTATTCTCCCGCGATCTTGTGCGTATTGGACTTCGTCGAACGGCTGTGCGGCATCTTGCCTACGCCGGAGGGCGGTCTCTGGTTTACGGGGCTTGTCCCTAGCGCGATGGATCACGGCGAAGAGGTGGCCGAGGAGACGGCGTACAGCCGGACGGTGGACGGAGTCGAGTTCGAGCTGATCAATTCCCGGGACGGCTCGGCGATCTACCGGAACCGGCGGCTTCATATGCGGTTCCCTTACGGCTTGCGGGTGGTGACGGACCGGGAAGGGGACCTGCGGGGCGTGATCGGGATGAGCGCCGCGCCGGTCAGCGGTTCTATTCAGTATGCGGGCATGGATATTCCGGTGACGGCAAACGGGAACGAGCTGCTCGAATACGAGGACGGCCGTTTGACCCGCGTGCAGGATATCGGCGTCGTGTATCCCGCGTACCGGTAGGCGGGAAGGCGGGTGGTCCGGCCGCGGGAGACCGCGCACCGGCCGCGGAAGCAACGAGCCGGGAGCGGGGCAAGGCAGCAAACAAGAATGGACAAAGGCGGGTGCCGAATGGATGAAAACGAATCGGGACGTGCAGATCCGGGACCCTTATGTGGTTCCCGTGGCGGAGGAAGGCCGCTATTATTTGTTCGGAAGCACCGACGCGAATATTTGGGGCAAGGGAACGGGCTTCGACGTGTACGTCGGAACCGATCTGGAGCATTGGGAGGGGCCGTATCCGGTGTTTCGCCCGGAGCCCGGCTTCTTCTCGGATGAAAACTACTGGGCCCCCGAGGTGTACGAGTACCGGGGACGTTACTATATGTTCGCCACCTTCAGGCGTCGGGACAATCGGCTGCTGGGAACGGCGGTGCTGGTCTCGGACCGTCTGACGGGCCCCTTCCGCCTCTACAGCGACGGCCCCGTCACGCCGGCCGATTGGTCCTGTCTGGACGGCACTCTCCATGTGGACGAAGCCGGACAGCCGTGGATGGTGTTCTGCCACGAATGGACGCAGGTGTTCGACGGCGAGATCTGCGCGGTCAGGCTGACGGAGGATCTGAAGGAAGCGATCGGCGAGCCGCAGCTTCTGTTCCGCGCTTCGGAGGCGCCCTGGACCACCCGCTTGGATTCCAAGTCGTCCGATGCCGGGGACGTGTATGTGACGGACGGCGCCTTCCTGCACCGGACGGAGGACGGCACGCTGCTGATGCTGTGGGCGAGCTTCGTCCGGAACCGCTACGCCTTGGGAGTGGCGAGGTCGGCCAGCGGCAGCGTGACGGGGCCGTGGGTCCATGACGAGGCCCCCCTGTTCGAGCAGGACGGCGGGCACGGGATGCTCTTCCGTGCATTCGACGGACGGCTGATGCTGACGATTCATACGCCGAACCGGACGCCACACGAGCGCCCGATCTTTATCCCCGTCACCGATCGCGGCGGCAAGCTGAGGCTTGCGTAAGCGAGCGCGAGGCGGGGCGGGAGCGGGACGAGGCGAGCGGGTAGCGAGTGAGGCTGGACGTGAGCGAAGGAGGGGCGAGGCGGGGGCGCGAGTGAGGCGGTAGCGTGAGCGAGTGCGAGGCTGCGATGAGCGCGTTGCCGTGACCATGACGGGCAGCAATCTTCACCCGCGCAAAATCAAGTCGGACGAGGATTGGGTGCATCTGACCTACGACGTGATCCATGACGACGCCATCGACAAACTGATGATCCGCTACAGGGATCAGGAGCCGAAAGAAGCGGCCATCGTCGAAACGGGCAAGGGACGCATCTGGTATCGCTTCTCCGACACACCCGTCAACGCCGATCCGGAAGTGACGCGGATATATAAAGATGGTACTGCCGTAACGGGCTGGTATTAAACCGAACGCGCCGCCCCCCGCCCCCTGAACGGAGGCGAAGGGTTATCTTTGTGTCTTTTCCTTGTAGTACCGTTCGACCGCTTCCCGGACGGGGGCTTTGCCGGGCAATCTGCTGTTGATGCGGATGAGCAGAATCAAGTTGAGCACGAGCAGGTTGTAACCGCCGTCCCAAGACACAACTTACATCTCTTGTTATTACTCCATCCATCAAATGTCGATATTCTAATATTATCTAAAAAAGGGATGCCCTTTACCACTATCTGGTTGCAGACATCCCGCTTTAGACTGTCCTGTATATCAACATCGTCTTTCCTGATGATTCCCTTATGCATTTTTCGGCTGCAGATCAATTTTTCTTGAAGGCCGAAAGAATAGATAGAACTGTTCCAAACACACTGAAAATAATCGCCAGATTTAGGAGGAAATCCGATTCATCCATTGCCAGTTTCCACAAAGCAAGCATAAAAAGGCCGAAAACCGTTAATTCAATTCCCAGCAGCAGAAGTTTAATTCCTTGAATATCTTTAAAAATTCTAAATAGAAACCAACAAACCAAAATACTTATCAGGACTATTATGGGCACTAAAAATCCATACATCAATGAAATAAATCCCCCTTACACTTATAAGTTGAGTCCATATAATTGTGTAAAATGGTAGACTTCCAAGAACAAAGGGAGCCATATTCAAATCCCTCAGTTAGAATGATGGTGTCGATGCAACATTCAACAGGAGGAGAATTTGATATGGCTCAATACCAGATTAACTTAGATTCTCAGCTTTTGCATCAACTTTTCTTGGGAAATGCGCAAGATGCCGGTGTCGCAAAGTTGCTGGAATCGGTACTGAACCAAATCTTACAAGCGCAGGTGACCGAACACTTGGATGCGCAGCGTTATGAACGTACTGAACATCGGCGAGGTTATCGCAATAGCACCTATCCCCATCAACTACATACGCGCATCGGCACCATCACGTTGAGTGTACCGCGCATCCGTGGCGGCAAGTTTACGACGGAACTGTTTGCCCGTTACCAGCGCAGCGAACAAGCCTTAATCCTCACCATGATGGAAATGGTCGTTAACGGTGTCTCCACACGAAAAGTCTCTGAGGTCACCGAGGAGCTGTGCGGTACAGAGTTCTCGAAATCGACCGTTTCCGATCTATGCAAACGGCTGGATCCCATTGTGACAGCTTGGAACAACCGTTCGTTGTCGGACAGCCCATTTCCTTTTGTGCTGGTTGATGCACTCTACTTGAAAGTCCGGGAGGAAGGCCGTGTGCGATCCCGCGGCGTCATGCTCGGGATTGGCATCAATACCGACGGACATCGCGAAGCATTAGGCCTCATGCTGGGCGATACCGAGTCTGAAGAAAGCTGGACGGAATTCTTTAGCTGGCTGAAAACACGCGGCCTTCGGGGTGTAGACCTCATTGTCTCCGATGACCACGGCGGCCTGGTACGTTCCATCCGTAAACAGCTGCAAGGTGTGACCTGGCAACGCTGCCAGACTCACTTTATGCGCAATATCTTGGATGCTTCACCCAAAGACCTGAAAGAAGAGATTCATGCGCATGTGAGAGCTATTCTGGAAGCACCAGGTCCACAAACTGCTCGTATGCTGCTTAATCAAACAATTGCCGCATACGGTGAGAAAGCGTCTAAGGCGCTGCGGATTTTGGAAGCAGGTTTTGATGATGCTACTGCGGTACTGAGCTTGCCTGAAAAGTACCGTAAACGCCTTCGCACCACGAACAGCGTGGAACGCTTGAACGAAGAAATCCGCCGCCGGGAACGAGTAATTCGCATCTTCCCGAACCGGGAGTCCGTCATCCGGTTGATTGGCGCTTTGCTCATGGAACAGGATGAGAAATGGGCTGCCGGTAAGGAATATCTCGATATGGCCGAGTATCACGAATGGCGTGAGAACAGGCCGAAAACAACTGCCAAAGTGACACGAATTATGTAACACAATCTAACTGAGGGAATTTACACATAAATTTGGACTTGATCCACTTATAATGGCATGATATTTATAATATATACATTTAATTCCTGAGATGCGACCATACTACCCCATTGGTAAATGGTCATTTAAAACCGTAAAGCGAGGAATGTATATTGAAGCAGTAATAATGCCCTCCCGACTTCTGTTTGGAAGCATGAGGGCTGAAAGTGAGACCACCTAGGTTCCGCAGACTAAGTGGTGTGAGAGGGCGGTGCCAACCGCCCTCTCCTGCATCCATTTTTTTAGAAAACAGTATCAGAACCATTAAAGACTACGAACCTGTTCGAAGAACTCGACCAGCTGATATCCACGCCATACTGGCCGCCACCGCCAGAGAATCCGATACTGTTAATTGTAGTTGTATCCCAAGTATGCGCATACATGGTTCTGGCATAACCATTATAATTTGTAAAATTGGAGTCATAAGTGATTGTAGCGGAAAAACCTGATCCGTAATAAGTGAAATCATCTGGAGAAGGCCCCAAACCACCAACTTTCTGTACTCTCATTTTATCTTGGAAATCAAATGCAACACCGTATCTTCCGTTGCCGTGAGAGGGATTGTACAAATAGTCGCTCCAACCATTATGATCAGTAACATATCCCAGTGAACTAATAACAGCAGTATTATAGGTACCGCTTGTGTTGTAATAAGTTATTCCGACTGCATCTACTCCGCCAACATTTTTGGTTTCACCCACATACCCCCACCAAAAACTGGGGCCGTCGTTAAACCAGTTGGTATTATTCCAGTAACCTCCCCCTGTTACTGTCCACCTTGAAGTAATCGAATCATACGTGATCCAAACGGAATTCAAATAAATATCAGAACCGGAAGAGAGAATCGTTACGCCACTTTCTTTTTTTTGGTTCGGTACTTCCAACATATAAACATCCATTGCTTCAAGTTGGACCTTCGCTTCTTCTTCACCAAGTTTTCCTGCTGCTACTCCAGCGGCAAGTTCATTTAGCTTACGTTCGACTTCTCTCGTTCGTTGGTTCATTTCTTCTTCGCTAAGATTTTTCTTCTTGTCAGCGTGTTTCGCAACTAGCTCTTTTTTCGCCTTAATGCTATCAAATTCTGCTTTCTGGTTCTCCTGCTGAGCGAATACTGTCTGACCTAGCAGCAGGAACACGGCGGCACACAACAACAATACCTTTTTCATAATAATTCCTCCTGTTATTTTATATTTCCCGTACCGGGATTATCATATTATAATAGTTAAACACATTTTTGTTTTTTCCTCCATTATTGTCGACATTTTCCTATAAAAATTATTTATATACACACCTTATTATGATAGAAATTAATTTAACAAAAATCAACTGCCGAAAAAATAAGATTCTTTCGTCCGGGCAAACATCGTATGCTTGACGTGCAGCGGGAAGTTGCAGTCAAGCTTATTTTGTTTCGCGGAAGGGAGGTTCGCCGCTTGGCTTCACGAAGATCCGCTCTGTGGCGGCAAGATCGCACCGCGTATTTGTTTCTGCTCCCTTGGCTGGTCGGCTTCTTTGGTCTGACGCTGGGGCCCATGATCGGTTCCTTCTACTTGTCGCTGACCAAGTACAATCTGCTGAACGCGCCGCAATGGCTGGGCCTGGACAATTACGCGCAAATCTTTGCCGAGGACGAGCTGTTCCGGCGCTCGATCGCCCTGACGTTCCAGTATGTGCTGCTGGCCGTTCCGCTCCGCCTGTTTTTTGCGCTGATGGTGGCGATGGCGCTGAACAAAGGCATCCGGATGCTGGCGAGGGCGAGCCGTGAGCGGGCTCGGGAGCAGCGGGGCTGGGCCGGCCCGGACGCACGTTCGGCATACACGGCATGCTCTGGTAGCCGCCGCCCCGGCAAAACCGGTCCGGGAGATAGGCGTGCCCCTCAAGCCCCGGCCGCCCCGCAAAACGGGCCCGGAGATATGCGTGCCCCCTCAAGCTCCGGCCGCCCCGGCAAAACGGGCCCTGCTGTCCTCCGGCTAGCGCGTTCTGGCCAGACCAGCTCGCCTGGCGGTTTCAGCAAACATCCAGACCGAATTTAACAATATGTTTTATCGCTACGTCCCCGTTTTTTGCGGCAGGCCCTGCGTTTTATGATACGAAATAACGTTAAACCTCGAAATTTAAGCCTTTGAGGAGTAAAACATCATTCTTAATGATATTTTGTATCACTAAGTCTCTGTGTTTTTCTCCTGATGAGCTCGTTAGCGATATTTTGTATCACTAATCCCGGTACAGCGACTCGGCGGCGCCTCCCAACCGATATCTGCGGATGCGTTTGAGCTCTGGATCGGCCGACACATAGCCGTTCGCCAACAGTTCTTTGAGTATTTTGCGCGCCGTCTGCTGTTCCACCCCCAGCCACTGGCATACTTCCGCCACCGCAAACGGCCGATTCAACCGGCGGGCCCGTCGAATGACTTCCCGCTCGCGGAGCGGCAGGGCGGAGGAACCGACACCGTACCATTTGCCCAGCATCTGCTGGATCACTTGCTGGCATTGCCGCGGCCGTTCCGCAATGTCGTCGTAAGAAAACCGCAACACTTTCCAATCGTCCAAAATGAGCTGGTTCTGGCGGGAAAGCTGGTCGCTGAACTGCCGTCGGCTCATGTCCCGGGCGTGGGGCCCGTAACCGTCAATTTCGATCGCTACGTCGTACGGAGGCCGCAAAAACGCAAAATCCAAATATCGCGAACCGTCCTTGTAGTCCTTCACCTCATATTCCGGATGAAGGTCATCAAAGGAACGCAGCACCGGCCACCATACTTGCTGGGCAAACATCCGCTCGGCATGGGAATGCCCCTCCATCAGCCGGCGGCGGCGCTCTCCCGACCGCATCTCCAGGTGGCGAGCCAGCCATTCTTCATACAGGGTCAACATCCTTCTGAACCCCCTCCGACAGGAATAAAAAACCGCCCGCCCCGAACGGGACGAGCGGTGTGCTTCACCTGATTTGATTTTATGGCGCAAAAGCGAATTTGTCACGAAAAAGATTCGATTAAGCGGTTCGCGGAGCCACGCGCCGCCGCAACAATAGAGGGCCTAGCGCAACGCGCGGCGAATCCGCCCGGCATCAGCTATACAGCTTGCCCCCGCTCTCGCGGAACTCCGCGGCTTTGGCGGCCATGCCCAACGCCGCTTGCTCCGATGCCGCCGCCTGATCGCGCAGCTCGTGCGAGATGCGCATGCTGCAAAACTTCGGCCCGCACATCGAGCAGAAATGCGCCGTTTTGGCCGCTTCCGCCGGGAGGGTCTCGTCGTGGTACTCGCGGGCTCGCTCCGGATCGAGCGACAGATTGAACTGGTCGTTCCAGCGGAATTCGAACCGCGCTTTGGAGAGCGCGTTGTCGCGATCCGCCGCCCCGGGATGGCCCTTGGCGAGATCGGCCGCGTGCGCCGCGATCTTGTACGCGATGACGCCGGCCCGCACATCTTCCCGGTCGGGCAGGCCGAGGTGCTCCTTCGGCGTCACGTAACAGAGCATCGCTGTGCCGTAAGCGCCGATCATCGCCGCGCCGATGGCGGACGTAATATGATCGTACCCCGGCGCGATATCGGTCGTCAGCGGGCCGAGCGTATAAAACGGCGCCTCTTTGCACACCTGCATCTGGCGATCGACGTTCTCCTTGATGAGGTGCATCGGCACATGCCCCGGCCCTTCGATCATCACCTGCACATCGTGGCGCCAGGCGATTTCCGTCAGTTCGCCAAGCGTCTCCAGCTCCGCGAACTGCGCTTCGTCGTTGGCGTCGGCGATCGAGCCGGGACGCAGGCCGTCGCCCAGCGAGAAACAGACGTCGTAAGCTTTCATGATTTCGCAAATTTCTTCAAAATGCGTATACAAAAAGTTCTCGCGATGATGCGCCAGGCACCAGGCCGCCATAATCGAGCCGCCGCGGGATACGATGCCGGTCGTCCGGTTGACCGTCAGCGGAATATAAGCCAGCCTCACGCCGGCGTGAATCGTGAAGTAATCAACGCCCTGTTCCGCCTGCTCGATCAGCGTGTCGCGGTACAGCTCCCACGTCAGCTCCTCGGGGCGGCCGCCGACTTTTTCCAGCGCCTGGTAGAGCGGTACAGTGCCGACGGGCACGGGCGAGTTGCGCAAAATCCATTCGCGCGTGGCGTGAATATGCTTGCCCGTGGACAAATCCATGATCGTGTCCGCGCCCCAGCGGATTGCCCACCGCATCTTCTCGACTTCGGCTTCGATCGAGGAGACGACGGCGGAGTTGCCGATGTTGGCGTTGATCTTCACAAGGAAGTTGCGGCCGATAACCATCGGTTCGCTCTCCGGATGGTTGATGTTCGCCGGCAGGATGGCGCGGCCGCGGGCGATCTCGTCGCGCACGAATTCGGGAGAGACGTTCTCGCGGATCGCCGCATACTCCATCTCCGGCGTGATGATTCCCCGCCGGGCATAGTGCATCTGCGTCACGTTGCGGCCGGGTTTCGCCCGGTAGCGGGTGCGTTTCGCGGGAAAAGCGTGAGCTTCGTCCGCCGGGACGGAACAGCTCGCATCGGAGACTTCCGTATCGCCGCGTTCCAGAATCCAGGAGAGCCGGTTCGGCCTCAGCCCTTCAGAGAGGTTCCGGTGCGGCACGTCGTCGGTGTACGGGCCGCTGGTGTCGTAGACGCGAACCGGCGGATTCGGCTGCTCGGAGCCGTCGGCGCGGCGCGTCGGCGAGAGGGAAATCTCGCGGAAGGGCACGCGGAGATCGGGCCGGCTGCCGGTTACATACACCTTGCGGCTGGCGGGGAAAGGCGCGGGTTGCGCTTCGTGCGGGTGGGCGACAGACTGTTTCGTGCGGTCTGGCGTCATGACGGAATTCCTCCATTCGTCGAGAATTGGACGAATCCACCTCCATGCGGACAGGTCGCGCACGGAGGCACATGACGGAATCCCGGACCGCGCGCCAAGCGCCGCCAGAGCGTTCCGAACCGGAAAATTCGCCCTGACGCCGCCGAATCTGTCGCGGCAACAAAAAAAGACTGCGCGAAAACAGCAGCCTCCCGAGATTGCACGTATCTCTTCCGATGGCTCACTTACCTCCGCTGGCATTACCCAGATCAGGTCAACGGTCGACAACATACGGCTGTCCTCTCAGCCCGGCTTCACCGAGCTCCCGATGGAGATGGAATTGTCAGGTTCAGGGTAACAGGGAACGGGCGGCGTGTCAAGCAAGCTTTGGCAAAAGTCAGTGTCAAGTCATTGTGGGCAATTCATTAAGGGAACAAAACGAACTACATAAAGAACCCTTGCCCCTGTAAGCGCTTTGCCTTGATCATTCTCCAAACAAAAGATACATTTACCTAAATTTGT
>NZ_VCQZ01000035.1:244-25859 GCF_005938195.1 Paenibacillus thermoaerophilus | reverse complement strand
AGAAGACAACAACAGGATAACACAAAAACAACAACCGTCCAAGTCACTGGAACGGGCGGCTACGCAAATTAACAAAGTGACATTTTTACAGACGAGTTAAGGTGACATTTTCACAGACGCTTGACAGATCAAAACAATCCCATCAATACGGCTCCTCCCGCGTGGGCACAATACAACCGACTACGCTTCAGGAGGTGAAGCCGATGGGCGAACCCACACATTTCCGCCCCGGAGACAAAGCGCCGAACGACGGCGAATACATCGAGGTTGGGGAGTACAATCCGCACATGGGGATAACGGACCCGAAGCACATCACGCTCAAAAAAGGGGAACGGTTCCCGGAAACGACAAACGACAGACGCCACTGGATGAAAAAAGCGAAGCCGGTGCACTAAATAGGCGGCGGCCCGGGATCGTCTTGTTCGGGCCGCCTTCTGGCGGTATTGTGTGTATAAGGAACAGCATCCCGCCGTAACGAGTTGCCGTCTTTTATCTCGCGCCTTCCCATGTTCTTCGCAGCGCTTCCCGGACGTCGGGCCGATTCGCCGCTTCCTCCGCTTTCGCGCGAAGAGGGTCCTTCTCGGAAGCTAACTTCTGCACCGTCTGGTGCAGCGGATTGTCGAACCAATCGGTCTCCAAGTCGGCCTCTTTCCAGAAGCAGGCGGCCACCCGCCACGACTGCTCCGCCTCGTCGGGCTCGTACCAGATGATTCCCGTGCGTCCCAGCCCCGTCTCGTCCGCCTGTTTCATCTCGGCATGGATGTAGGAGTTGTTCTTGCTTTCGACAACGCCTACGATCACGATATCGTCCATTGGCGATCCCCTTCGTTTTCCCGGCAAAAAGTCTTATCGCTTACAGCATGGGCAAGGAACGCAACGGTTATCCCTGATCGGCAGAATCGGTCAGCGTTCGCCGAAATGTCAACCCCGCATCGCCTAGCCCCATCGTCTAACGATCGTTCGCCGTCTCTCGCGGCATCATGCGGGCCTTGAGGCACTTTCCGATCCTCGCCTGAATCGTTGCTGACGAGTCCAATCTGCCTTCGCCGGAATGCGGCTTTTCTTGAGCGTGCCGTTTGGACAGGTATACGTTATTTTTTATCGCTATCACCCGAAATTCGAGAAACGGGGTGAACCCTAGCGATATAAAATATCGCAAAACACCTAAATTCGTCCAAATATTTGCCTTAAATCCTTCTTTTATAATATTTCATATCGCTAACGGGGCCCAAGACGAGCGATTCGATTGGGGTTAATGATATTTGTTATTCTTAATGGCCTCAGCCGGGAAAGAGGGCCGCGATAATGGTAAGGGACAAAACGCTTCTGCCAAGCTGCGTGGGGATCCTGCTCCCTGCTGCAGACGCCCAACCTGCCTCCGAGCTGCGCCGTCCTGTCTTTGCGCGAAGCGCCGCTCCTGCCGAAATGTCGTTGCCCGGCCTTCTCCCTCTCCGCTGCATGCCAACCGTGTGCCATCCGTAGATTCACCGAACGCGCCGGACACTGCATGACCACGCAGCCGAATGGATCTTCGTCTCAGACGACAGCCGGAGGTCCTCCCTTGCCGACACAATAAAAAAAGCCCGCCAATGGCGGACTTGATCGTTCCTTTATACGGAGAGGGTGGGATTCGAACCCACGCACGCCTTGCGACGCCTAGCTGATTTCGAGTCAGCCCCCTTGGACCACTTGGGTACCTCTCCACGCTCTTGATGCCTCCAAACCAGAAGCGGACAAGAGCTATAATAACATAAACTGCGACGGGAATGCAACGGGTTTTCGATTATTTTTCGTTATCCGGTTTGGCTTCTTCGGCCTGCTTCGACACCAGCACCTTGCGCAGTTTTTTCTCGAACTCCGCCCTCGGAATCAGCACGCTATGCTTGCAGCCCTCGCAGCGGATGCGGATGTCCATGCCCATGCGGATCACTTCCCACCGGTTCGTCCCGCACGGATGCTGCTTCTTCATCTCCACAATGTCGCCCAGTTGAAAGACTTTACGTTCCACTTTCAAGCCCCTCCCTTCGCCTCTTGACGATGATACGTCACCATGCGCGGATAAGCGATCTCGATTCCCGCCTCGTCGAAGGCGCGCTTAATCTCCAGGTTCAGCTTGCGTCCGATGCCGATGTGCTGGTTCGGCTTGCACTCCGCGATGACACGCAGCACGACGCCAGTCGCCCCCAGCGCCTGAACCCCGAGAACCTCCGGCGGTTTGACGATTTCTTCCGATTCGAGATGAACGCGGTCCACCGTCTGTTTCATCAAATCCATCGCTTTCTGCACATCCGCCTCGAACGCCACCGTCACATCGATAACGGCAAGCGTGTTATGTACGGAGAAGTTCGTAACCTCCGTAATCGATCCGTTCGGCAAAATATGGACTTCCCCCGTCCAACTGCGGATCTTCGTGACGCGCAAGCCGATCTCCTCGACCGTGCCCTTGAACTGATTGACCTGAATAACGTCGCCTACGGCAAATTGATCCTCGAATATGATGAAAAATCCGGTAATGACGTCTTTGACCAGGCTCTGCGCGCCGAATCCGATCGCCAGACCGACGATTCCCGCCCCTGCCAGCAGCGGCGCCAGATTGATATTCAGTTGGCTCAGAATAAGCAGAATCGCGATGAAATTGATGGCGTACGTGATTATATTGCGGATCAGCTTGCCGATTGTGCGCGTGCGGCGGGGATCGATCTTCAGGCGACTTTCCTCGCGGTCCTTGATCAAATGCTGAATGGTCTTATCCGACACCACGATGATAATTCTTGCGATCAACAGCACCAAAACAATCTTGAAGAGGACGAACAGCGCCTCCGCCCAAAATTGCCCGGACATCAACGTCGACGAGATCGTTTCCTTGAACTCTTCAAAGCCGCTTTTCACGTTGCCGCCGCTCGACGCCGTGCTCAAGGCCGAGATCCATTCCAGCATGTTCGCAATCGCTCCTTCTTCTTTCAAACCGTCAATGACCGACTAATCGGTAGACACCATCCATATATTGGTATATTCCTCGAATTTCAACCTTTTCTTGTTCAATGATCTCTTGCACCGTGTTGAGCTGCTCTTCGGGAAACTCGATCGATAGCGCGCATCCGGCCGTAATCTCCTTTGGCGTCGGACGGATGTCGATGTCGATATCGGCATATTCCAGCAGCATCTCCGTTCGCAGCGCCTGTTGGGTGGAATCGAACGCAATCAGCATCATCCAAATTTGCCCCTTCTTCCCCATCTTTGCCGACGCGGGGTATAATCCTCCGATTTCAGGCATAGACTACTAAAAAATGAATTCCGATTCATAGAGGAGTTGCCCATGATGAAGCTCTTTCCTTTTTCCGGCGAACCGAAAAAGCAGCCTGTGCTTAAAGTGCCTTATTCCGACCGCGACACCGTCGAATCCCTTGTTCGCAGGCTCTCCGCCGCCTTCAAGGAGGTCCCTCAGCAGCAGCCCATTTTGATCATCTGCATCGGCACCGACCGGTCGACCGGAGACGCTTTGGGTCCCCTCGTCGGTTCGAAGCTGCAAAAGCAAGCCTGTACCGACTTCCACATATTCGGCACACTGGACGAACCGGTACATGCGATGAACTTGCGCGAAACGTTGGACAAGATCGAACGAAGGTTCAAAAATCCTTATATCGTCGGCGTAGACGCCTGCCTCGGCCAAGTCTCCAGCGTCGGCTGCATCCAGGTCGGAGACGGACCGCTCAAACCGGGCGCCGGCGTCAGCAAAGAACTTCCGCCCGTCGGCAACATTCATATTACCGGAATCGTCAATGTCGGAGGGTTCATGGAGTATTTTGTCCTGCAAAACACGAGATTGAGCCTGGTGATGAACATGGCGGACACGATCTCGCGCTCCCTGCATCTGTCGCTGCTTAGCGCCAACCGATTAACGGCCAGCTCCTGACGCCGGTTGCGCCATCGCTTGTTCGATGGCCTGCTTCTCCTCGGGGCTTAACGTGTAGGACGAGTCCCCCCGGTCAACCGGCTTTGCGTAGACGTACGTCTCTTCCCGATTGCGTATCCCTGTCAGCACGAACCCGTTGCGTTCTTCATCCAGCACCGCGATCGAGAAGCTGAGATCATGGCCTCCTTCTCCGTAGGCGTTGTAACGGCGGACGGCCGCGAATCCTTTCAAGGCACGCACGCGTTCCTGCCAATGCGCGAGCGTGCTTTTCGTTTTGCGCAGATCCTCCTTCAGCCGATTCGTCTCTTCCTGCATGGAGATCAGCAGCTCTTCTAGGTCGCCCGGCCGCCCCCCGTTCATCATCGCGGCGTACCGTTTGCGAAGCTTGTTCAGCTTCGCTTGAATCGCAACAATCCAAACCATCAGCGCCAGAGACAGTCCTGCCGCTCCGAGCGCAATCCACTCTGCCTGTTCCCGTATCCAATCCACTGACTCTTCCATCCTTTTCGCCAATCGTCTTGCTTTAAACCGAATAATGCTTTACGATTTCCGTTACGGCAGCGACGAGCGCATCCGCATCTTCCTTCGTCGAGAACGGCCCCACGCTGGCTCTTACGGCTCCCGTCTTCGACGTCCCTGCCGTCTCATGGGCCAGCGGCGTGCAATGATAACCCGAACGGACGGCAATCCCGAAGCTTTGGTCCAAGATGAAGGCAAGCTCGGAGCTGTCGATCCGCTCGCTCGCGAACGAGACGATGCCCGTCCGATCCTCGCCAGCGTCGGGCCCCAACAACCGGATTCCGCTTAACCCTCTCAGCCCTTCCATCATCCGGACAGCCAACTCGCGTTCATGCCGGTGAATATCCGCCACCCCGCGTTCCAGCACATATTCAACGCCCACAGCGAGCCCGGCGATTCCCGGCGTATTGGGCGTACCCGACTCGTATCGGTCAGGACGAACCTGGGGCTGATCGACCGCCTCCGATTGACTTCCGGTTCCGCCATGAATCAACGGTTCAAGATCGACCTCCGGGTGAATATACAAGCCGCCGGTCCCTTGCGGGCCCAACAGCCCTTTATGGCCCGGAAACGCAAGCAAGTCGATCCCCATCTTCTCTACGTCGATGGCTACGCTGCCGGCGCTTTGAGCCGCATCCACGAGAAAATAAACGCCGCGCTTGCGCGTAATCGCCCCGATCTCTTCAATCGGCACGATGGAGCCCAGCAGATTGGAGCTATGCGTGGCGACAACGAGTTTCGTATTGCTTTTGATGGATCGGGCGACTTTCGCCACATCGAGTCTCCCCTGTTCGTCCGTCTCGACGTAAGTCAGCTCCAACCCTATGGTTCGCTTCAGATATTCCAGAGGCCGCCTTACCGAATTATGCTCGACGGATGTGCAGACCACATGATCGCCCGGCTTCAGCAACCCTTTTATCGCCATGTTCAACCCCATCGTCGTGTTCAGGGTAAAGTGAATGTCGTTCGGATTCCGAATCTGGAACAGCTTGGCCAGCTTTTTGCGCGCGTCGAACAAAACCCGGCTGGCCGTTACGGCCATTTGATGATTGCCTCTGCCGGGATTTGCGCTTTGTTCTTCAATCGCTCTAACGACTGCTTCTTTCACCCCGGGTGCTTTCGGCCAGGAGGTTGCAGCGTTATCCAAATAGATAAACCCGTTCATTTCGGCCTCTCCCCCAAGGATAAACGGCTTTGCCGCCCTTATCGTTTCGCACATCAGCGCGGACAACAAAGCATACCTCATGCAGCTTAGATTGCCGCCTCGGTATGCTCTATCATCGGTTTCTATTCGTATTGTACCCGACAATCAGCCCTGCAACAATTCCAAGAGCCGTTCCAAATCT
Source organism: Paenibacillus thermoaerophilus (assembly GCF_005938195.1). Lineage (GTDB taxonomy): Bacteria > Bacillota > Bacilli > Paenibacillales > Reconciliibacillaceae > Paenibacillus_W > Paenibacillus_W thermoaerophilus. The sequence continues at coordinate 20,081 of NZ_VCQZ01000035.1, read as the reverse complement.
TCCTTTGAGTAATACAAAATTTCGATTTTGCCTTTGTTCTTGTCGTCCTTGATTTTGACGGTTGTGCGGAACCGATTGCGAAGCTGCTCCTCCAAATCCGCGATATACGGATTTGTTTTTTCTTTCGATGCCTTTTGCGCCGCTTTGGCCGGCTGCTTATTGTTGGAAGCATCCAAATTCTGAATGGCCTGCTCCAGTTCACGGACGCTCCATTGTTCGCGTATCGCTTGTTCCGCCAGCCTTAGCTGCTCTTTTTCGTTTTTGATCCCGACAATCGCGCGGGCATGCCCCATCGACAATGTTCCACGTGAAACATATTGTTTGATCGTGTCCGGCAGTTGCAGAAGCCGCAAAAAATTCGCAATATGAGAGCGGCTTTTTCCAACCTTGATCGAAAGTTCTTCTTGCGTGAGATTAAAATGGTCGATAAGTCCTTGATAAGCCAGCGCTACTTCCAAAGCGTTCAAATCCTCGCGCTGCACGTTTTCGATCAGGGCGATCTCCATCACTTGTTCGTCCGAGAACGAACGGACAACTGCAGGAATCGTCGCTTTTCCGGCTAATTGGCTCGCGCGGAACCTTCGCTCCCCGGCGATGATCTCGTAACCCTTGACCACGGATCGAACGATAATCGGCTGAATAACGCCGTGTTCCTTGATGGATGCGGCCAGCTCTTGAATGCTTTCTTCATGGAACGTCTTCCGCGGTTGATACGGATTCGGACGCAATTGATTCAGCGAAATCTCGATAACCTTGTCGTCTTCATTGATGCTCAGAGCAGGGATTAAAGCATCCAAACCTCTGCCCAACCGTTTACTCATTGCTGCACCACTTCCTTTGCGAGTTCCATATACACTTCCGCTCCCTTGGAACGGGGATCGTAAGTGATAATGGATTGACCGTGGCTAGGCGCTTCGCTTAGACGAACATTGCGAGGAATAATCGTTTGATACACTTTTTGCTGGAAATACTTCTTCACTTCCTCGATGACCTGCATGCCCAGATTCGTCCGCGCATCGAGCATGGTCAGCAGTACGCCTTCGATTTGCAACGACGTGTTGAGATGTTTTTGTACGAGTCTGACCGTGTTCAGCAGTTGGCTCAACCCTTCGAGCGCGTAATACTCGCACTGGATCGGGATGATGACGGAATCTGCTGCGGTCAGCGAATTAATCGTCAAGATGCCGAGCGAAGGCGGACAATCGATCAAAATGTAGTCGTATTGATGCTTGATCAATTGAAGCGATTTTTTTAATCGAACTTCGCGCGATATAGTCGGAACCAGTTCGATTTCCGCGCCCGCCAACTGAATGGTGGCCGGGATAATTTTCAGGTTTGGGATATTCGTATCGAAAGTCGCATCCTTCGGATGGACATCGTTAATGAGCACGTCGTAGATGCAATGGGCCACATCGGCTTTGTTGATCCCGATCCCGCTTGTCGTATTGCCTTGGGGATCAATGTCTACCAGCAGCACCCTTTTTCCCAGCGTTGCCAGCGATGCGCCCAAATTGACGGATGTCGTAGTTTTGCCGACCCCGCCCTTTTGGTTGGCAACAGCTATGATTTTAGACAACTTCTCCACCTCATTTTTTCATCCACTCACCGCTGCGAATGCAAGGGTTCAGCGTTTCGGAATCCGAATGACAAATTCGTAATGATCTTCATGATTTTGTTCGTCGAGTTTGATCGGCATGCCCGAGCTGGCCACCATATCGATCGATTGACGAATCGTATTGATCGCGATCCGAATATCTTTACTTAACGTCAGCCGTTTCCCTTTTTTCTCTTTTGCCGCACCCCGCAACTGCTTGTACAATTCGATACGGCTTTCGGTCTGCTTGACGCTTAATTCCTTCGCAATAATCTCGTCCAGAACTTTTTCTTGAATCTCGGCCGAATCAATAGCCAACAGCGCCCGAGCGTGACGTTCCGTCACTTTCCGATCCATAAGCGCCTGCTTGACCTTGTCGGGAAGCTGGAGCAAGCGAATTTTGTTCGCAATTGTCGACTGGCTTTTGCCGAGTCGCTGAGCCAGACTTTCCTGCGTCAGGTTATGCATCTCCATCAACTGCTGATAGGCAACCGCTTCTTCGATCGATGTCAACCCTTCGCGTTGAAGGTTTTCGATCAGGGCAATCGATGCCGCCTGCGAATCGTTAAACTCGCGAATAATAGCCGGAATCGTCTCCAACCCCAGCTTTTTCACGGCGCGCAGCCGGCGCTCTCCGGCAATCAGCTCATACTGCTGATTCCGGACACGGACCACGATCGGCTGAATAACGCCGTGAGTCTTGATGGTTTGACAAAGTTCATCGATCCGCTCATCGTCAAATACCGTTCTTGGCTGATACGGACTCGGGATGATCTCCCCTACCGGCAATTGGCGAACTTCATCCGTAGGGGTCTTGTCCGAAGAAAATCCGAACAATTTAGACAGTTGCTCTTTCATCCATCCATCACCCTGGCTATACAAAACTGGCGGTCGGTTCTATGCTGAAGAGTCAGACCCGTTCGCTAATTCCTTCATTAATGGTATTCTCCATCCGATTGGCAATATCCTGCACACGCGCCTTTGAAAAGCGCTGAAAATATCGCAAGCGTTATCCTGATGTTCATATGTTCCACGTGGAACAAAAAAGGATTCCTCCACTCAACAGCAAGTCGAACGAGGAATCCTCCGTTTACTGAACCAACGGCTGCTTAATGGGTACGCCGGCTTTGCGCGGATATTTCTTGGGTGTATCAGCTTTCTTGCGGATGACGAGCAGATGCCGATCTGCTTCCTCCAAAGGCAGCAGCATGACTCGATCTTCGATTAATTCGCCTTGCAGTTGCCGGAGACTGAACTGAGATTCCTCCAACTCTTCCCTCGCCTGGGCCCCTTTCATCGCGATAAAGACGCCGCCCGGACGAACGAACGGAAGACACAATTCGTTTAATACCGACAATCGGGCTACCGCCCGGGCCGTTACGATGTCGTACCGGTCCCGGTGGGCGCTGTCGCGGCCCGCATCCTCCGCTCTGGCATGGATCAGGGTAACTTCCTTCAACCCCAACCGGTCCGCGACATGCTGCAGAAATCCGATCCGTTTCTTTAACGAGTCGACAATCGTTAAAGAGATATCCGGAAACATGATTTTGAGCGGAATGCCCGGAAACCCCGCCCCGGAACCGATGTCCGCGACACGTTTCGCGCCTGTGATCGGGTGCACAAGCGACACCGTCAGCGAATCGAAAAAATGTTTGACGTATACCTGCTCGCGATCGGTGATGGCGGTCAGATTCATCCGTTCATTCCATTCAACGAGCAATTGATAGTACAACTCGAACTGCTGCAGTTGTCTGTCGGTGATGTTTATCCCGTCCTTGCCCAGCAGCTCGACAAAAGAACTCATGACCGCATCCATCAACCTGTTACCCTTTCGCGGCCGCGGAAGCGGCCTTTCCATACGTTTCAAGATAGACGAGCAAAATGGAGATGTCGGCCGGAGTCACTCCCGAGATCCTCGACGCCTGGCCGATCGACACCGGCCGGATCTGCGACAGCTTTTGTTTTGCCTCATTCGCGATGCCGTGAACGGCCCAATAATCCAGATCCGGCGGAATCCGCCGTTTTTCCAGCTTTTCAAGACGTTCGACATGTTGAAGCTGCTTTTCGATATATCCCGCGTATTTGATTTGAATTTCGACCTGCTCCATCATTTCCTCGTCGAGTTCGTAAGGAGAAGGCGAGATGCTGGCAATATGCGAATACGATACCTCCGGACGGCGCAGCAACGACTGCGCATCTACGCTGTTATTCAAAACAACCGTTCCGAGAGATTGCAGCAGCTCCTGCACGTGCGGTTCGGGACGAATCTTCGTCGTCCGGAGCCGCTCGATCTCCAGCTCCACCAATTCCTTCTTCCTTAGGAACTTCCGATACCTCTCCTCGGAAATAAGCCCGATCTCGTAGCCGATCGGCGTCAGACGCAGATCGGCATTGTCGTGGCGGAGCAGCAGCCGGTATTCCGCCCGGGACGTCAGCAGCCGGTACGGCTCGTTTGTTCCCTTGGTGACCAGATCGTCGATCAGGACGCCGATATACGCCTTGGAGCGATCCAGGATGACCGGCTCTTTGCCTTGCACCTTGCGCGCGGCATTGATTCCCGCCATCAAGCCTTGACCGGCCGCTTCTTCATATCCGGAAGTGCCGTTAATTTGACCCGCGGTGAACAATCCGGGGATAGCTTTCGTTTCCAACGAAGGCCAGAGCTGCGTGGGCACGATGGCATCGTACTCGATCGCATATCCCGTCCGCATCATCTGCACTCGCTCCAGGCCCGGAATCGAACGCAATATTTGCAATTGCACTTCCTCCGGAAGGCTGGTCGACAATCCCTGCACGTAATATTCCGAAGTGTTGCGGCCTTCCGGCTCCAGGAAAATCTGGTGCTTCGGCTTGTCGCTGAAGCGGACGATTTTGTCCTCGATCGAGGGGCAATACCTCGGGCCCGTTCCTTCAATCTGACCCGTAAACATCGGGGCCCGATGCAGATTGGCGTTGATGATTTCATGCGTCTCCGGAGCCGTATAGGTCAACCAGCAAGGAAGCTGGGGCTCGCCGGGGCCTTCCTTCGTCTCGTAGGAGAAAAACTTCGGAATTTCGTCTCCCGGTTGAATCTCCATTTTGTCGAAATCGATCGTTTCGCCGTGAACGCGAGGAGGGGTTCCCGTCTTGAAGCGGACCAGCTCGAGCCCCAGCTCACGGAGGTGTTCGGACAGTTTAATGGAAGGCTGCTGGTTGTTCGGACCGCTCTCGTACATCACTTCGCCCATTATCACTTTGCCGCGAAGATAAGTGCCTGTCGTCACGACAACCGCTTTCGCCCGGTACTCCGCGCCCGTTTTCGTAATGACGCCTTTGCATTCGCCGTCCTCGACGATCAGACGCTCCACCATGCCTTGACGCAGCGTCAGTTTGGGCGTGCTTTCGATCGTCTCCTTCATTTGACGCTGATACAGCACTTTATCGGCTTGCGCGCGCAGCGCGTGAACCGCAGGCCCTTTGCCTGTGTTGAGCATCCGCATCTGGATAAACGTTTTGTCGATATTGCGCCCCATCTCGCCTCCGAGAGCGTCAATCTCCCGGACGACGTGTCCTTTTGCGGGTCCGCCAATCGAAGGATTGCAGGGCATAAACGCCACCATGTCCAGATTGATGGTGATCAGCAGCGTCTCGCACCCCATGCGCGCCGCGGCCAGCGCGGCTTCGCAGCCGGCATGCCCGGCTCCGACCACGATGACGTCGTAACTCCCGGCTTCGTAACCCATCCTGATCCCTCCTTGCCACGTATTATTTGCCCAAGCAAAATTGGCTAAAGATTTGATCGATAAGCGATTCGCCTACCGAATCCCCAATAATTTCCCCCAGCTTCTCCCAAGCCTGGCGGATATCGATCTGAATCATATCGATCGGCACGCCGTTTTCGGCGGCCGTTTTGGCTTCCTCCAACGCCGACTGCGCTTGCGAAAGCAACCCGATATGTCGAATATTGCTGACCATTGTCGAATCGTCGGATGCAACTTCACCGGAGAAAAACAAATCCGCGATCGCCGATTCCAACTGATCCAATCCTTGCTGCTCCTTGACCGACATCGACACGATCCGTTCGCCGAACCGTTCCCGCACCTCTCCGATCTCGATGCGTTGAGGCAGGTCCAATTTGTTGACGATGACGATTGTCGGCCGGTCTTTCACCTGTTCCATCAGCTCGTACTCCGATGGGTCAAGCGGTTCGCTTCCGTTGAGGACCAGCAAGATCAGATCCGCTTCGTCCATCGCGCCTCGCGACCGTTCGACCCCGATCCGTTCGACCACATCGTCGGTCTCCCGGAGGCCTGCCGTATCCAGAAGCTTCAGCGGTATCCCTTTGACGGTCACATATTCTTCGATCACGTCGCGGGTCGTGCCGGGGATATCGGTGACGATCGCTTTGTTTTCCCGCGCCAGAGCGTTCATCAACGAAGATTTGCCGACATTCGGCCGTCCGATAATCGCCGTTTTGATGCCCTCGCGATAAATCTTCCCTTCGCCGGCCGTTCTCAGCAGCTTCGCGATCGCTTCGATCGCTTTGTCGCACCGCTCGCGGATATACGCGCTTGTCATTTCCGCCACGTCATGCTCGGGGTAATCGATGTTCACCTCGATGTGCGCCATCAATTCCACCAATTCCGTGCGAAGCGCGCGAATCTGCCGGGACAGCGCCCCCTCCGATTGCTTCTGCGCGACGGCGAAGGCCCGGTCCGACTTCGCCCGGATCAGGTCGATCACCGCTTCCGCCTGTGAGAGATCAATACGTCCGTTCAAAAAAGCCCGCTTCGTGAATTCGCCGGGCTCCGCCATCCTTACGCCGTGGCGAAGCAGCAACTCCAACACGCGCCGAACCGCAACGATTCCGCCGTGGCAACTGACCTCGACGACATCCTCCATCGTGAACGATCGCGGAGCCCGCATGACCGTAACCAGCACTTCATCGAGACGTTCCCCGCTTTTGGGATCGACGATATGGCCGTAATGAACCGTATGCGTCGGAACTTGCGTCAGCTTGGACCTGGATCGAAATACCTTTTCCACGATCGGAACCGAATCCGGTCCGCTCACCCGAATCACCGCGATGCCTCCCTCTCCCGGGGGCGTCGAGATGGCGCCGATGGTATCCGTCAACATGGCTGTCCCCCCTTCCTGTCAGACGTTGACCGATGTTGTTCCCATGGGAATCATGCCTGAGGATACGTTCTGATGTTGGCACAAAACCAGATCCGCATGGAGACGAAGCTCTCCTACGATCTGGTTTGTCATATAAATACCGTTTCTATGCTACAGCCAACCTGCGAGTAAAACGGCTCCTCCATCCGGAACAAGCGGACGGGAGCCGTTTTTACGCGGGTAATGTAATTCGATAACATCCGTGTTACTTCGCCGCAATGACGACGCGGCGGTTCGGATCTTCGCCTTTGCTGAACGTCCGTACGTGAGGATGGTTCTGCAGGCGCGAATGAATGATCTTCCGTTCCTGCGACGACATGGGCTCGAGGACAATTTCCTTGCCCGAACGGCTTACGCGCTCGGCCAGCCGATCGGACAGCTCCTCCAGCGTCTGGCGCCTTCTCTCGCGGAAGTTCTCCGCGTCGATCACGATCCGTACGAACTTGTCCGAATATCGGTTCGCGACGATGTTGGCCAAGTATTGAAGAGCGTCCAGCGCTTGCCCCCGGCGCCCGATAATCAGGCCCATATCGCTGCCGTTCAGACGAATCGTCGCCCCTTCGCGGTCGCGATCGACCTCGACGTTCGCCTGAAGCCCAATCGCTTCGAGCACCTCCCGCAGGAATTGCTCCGTCTCTTCGACCGCATCCGGCTCCAGCTCCAACTGCACCTTCGCCGGTCTCGCGCCGATCAGTCCGAACAATCCCTTATTCGGCTGCTCCAGCACGGTGACGTTCACACGCTCGCGAGCCGCGCCGAGTTCCCTCAGTCCGGCCTCGATCGCTTCCTCAAGCGTTTTTCCGCTGCTTACCACGACTTTTCTCTTCATTTGGCTTGGCACCCTCTTTTTTGCTACCGCCATATAAGAAATAATTTTGTACGATGGTAAACAAGTTGCCGTAGATCCAGTAGAGCGGCAATGCCGAAGCGAAGGACATCGACATCGCGAAAATGAGCACCGGGAAGATAAACATCAAGCTGCGCATCTGCGCGGTCATTTGCGCCGACATCTGCTTTTGCTGAATGAACGTGGTCAACGCCGCGATGGCCGGCAAAATGTAATACGGGTCCGGCGTCCCAAGCTGAAGCCACAGGAAATCGTGCGTATAGATCGATTCGTTCCGCATGATCGCACTGTACAAGGCGATCAGGATCGGCATCTGCACCAGAATCGGCAAGCAGCCGGCCAGCGGATTGACGCCGTGCAACTGGTACAGCTTCATCATTTCTTCCTGCATCTTCTGCGGATTATCCTTGTACTTCTCCCTCAGCTTCAGCATTTCCGGCTGAATGGCCTGCATTTTCTTGGAGCTCTTGTATTGCTTGAGGTTAAGCGGAAGGACAATAAGCCGGATAATGATCGTGACGACCAGGATGGCCAGTCCGTATTCGTTCCACAACAGATCGGCGAAGAAATCAAGCGCTTCCGACAAGGGGTACACAAAATATTTCGTAAAGAAACCGGCCGTTTCCGGATCGATCGGATTCGTTTGCGGATTCATCGTGGAGCAGCCGGTCATCAGGACCAGCATCGCCATGGCGAGCGAGATCCAGATCATGCGCTGTTTCGAACGTGTCAACAGTAGTCCTCCTAAGTAAATGCGGTCGTTCATCCCCGAATTGGTCTCGATAAACATTTCGTTACACTTCAATATATCACAACTTGGTATTCTTTAAAAGCGAAGCCTTTTTCAGAACATGCATCAGACTGCGTTCCATCTCCGCGTACGTCATGTCCACGGCGGGCTTGCGGATAATGATGACCAGATCGTACCCGGTCTCGATCCGTTCTTCGTTCAGCCGCACGATTTCTTTGATCATCCGCCTCAGTCTGTTGCGCACGACCGCGCCTCCCAGCTTTTTGCTGGCCGATATGCCGACGCGGAACCGTTCGAGCTTCGGGCGCCTCAAATAATATAGAACAAACTGATGGTTCGCCGCCGATTTGCCCCGGTTGTACACCTGGCTGAACCATTCCCGTTTGGTCAGTCGCAGTTCTCTCTCCAAATGCGACGCCGCCCCCCATTCCCTTCAGCATTTGCTTATGTGTCGGCTAAAGAAAAAAGACCACTGCTGGAGTGGCCTTGATTCCGACATTACGCGGACAGAACTTTTCTTCCTTTTTGACGGCGCGCTTTCAGCACTTTGCGACCGTTTTTCGTGCTCATGCGGGCACGGAAACCATGTACCTTTTTGCGCTTGCTCACGTTCGGACGGAAGGTCGGTTTCATTGGGACACCTCCTCAGTTCATACGTCTTTCTCCAGGCAGACGGCGCCACCCTCCGCGAGAGTGAAGCCCGAATGCCGATGTGCGATCAAATCTGATCGTTTTCATTTCAAAAAACACCTTTCTCCATTAAATCATTAGGACCCCGAAAAGTCAACGTCCATTTAACCGGACGCCGGATCGGTAAATCTTGCATGAACCCGGTCCGCCGGCGTCATATTTCGCCATCATACCGGCCTGTGGATAACATTTTAACCGGTTTCGGTCGGATTATGTCGATTTCGGCACAGGTTATACACAATATGTAGTGTTGTTGATAACATTCATCCACTATGTATAGAATATGTGGATAAGAACGGCTGTTTCGTTGTATATCGGGACTTTTTCTGCTATATTGATATTGTTTCGGCTGTGGACAGTCGCGTCCACGGCTATTTTTATCAACAACCTGTGGATAACATTGTGAACAATTATCCTCACCCTATTATCCACAGTCCTTCCGTATGACGGGATACTGTGGATGTTTTCGACTGCCGTTCGGATAATACGACATCCTATCTACTTTTTTGCAAGACCGTCCCGAATGTATAAGGAGTGAATGGTTTGTGGACAGCCATCTGACGGAATTGTGGCAGCAGGTTTTATCGGTGATTCAGACCAAGCTAGCCAAACCGAGCTTCGATACTTGGTTAAAACCGACACGCGCGGTAGAGTTGACAGGCGACGTGCTCACGATCGCCGCGCCGACGACGTTTGCCAAGGAATGGCTGGAAAGCCGATATACCAAGTTGATTACGGCATCCGTCTACGAGACGTTTTCCCGGCATCTCAATGTCCGCTTCGTCGTAGTCGCTTCCGACCAGGATCATCCCGTGGCCGCGCAGCCTCAGCATCAGGCCGTCCAGACCGCCTCGAACGGCGTTGAGGAACCGTTCCAGACGATGCTTAATCCGAAATACGTGTTCGAGACGTTTGTCATCGGAGCCGGCAACCGGTTTGCCCATGCCGCGTCGCTCGCCGTCGCCGAAGCGCCGGCCAAAGCCTACAACCCGCTGTTCCTCTACGGAGGCGTCGGACTGGGCAAAACGCACCTGATGCACGCGATCGGCCACTACGTGATTCAGCACAATCCGTCGGCCAAGGTGCTCTACATCTCGTCCGAAAAGTTCACGAACGAGTTCATCAATGCCATCCGGGACAACCGCGGCGAAAGCTTCCGCAGCAAATACCGCAACATCGACGTTTTGCTGATCGACGACATTCAGTTTTTGGCCGGCAAAGAGCAGACGCAGGAGGAATTTTTCCATACGTTTAACGCCCTGCATGAGGAACGCAAGCAGATTATTATCTCCAGCGACCGGCCGCCGAAGGAGATTCCGACTCTGGAGGACCGCCTCCGCTCCCGCTTCGAATGGGGCCTGATCACGGACATTCAGCCGCCGGATCTGGAGACGCGGATCGCCATTTTGCGCAAAAAGGCCAAAGCGGAGAACCTGGACATCCCGAACGAAGCGATGATCTACATCGCCAACCAGATCGATACGAACATCCGGGAGCTGGAAGGCGCTCTCATCCGGGTCGTCGCCTACTCTTCCCTGATCAATCAGGACATTACGGCCCATCTCGCGGCGGAAGCGCTCAAGGACATCATCCCGTCGAGCCGGCCCCGGCAGATCTCGATTCAGGACATCCAGCAGAAGGTCGGCGAGTTTTACGGCGTGAAGCTGGAAGATTTCAAAGCGCGCAAGCGGACGAAAGCCGTCGCGTTCCCGCGCCAGGTGGCGATGTACCTCTCCCGGGAGCTGACCGACTACTCGCTGCCCCGTATCGGGGAAGCGTTCGGAGGCCGGGATCATACGACCGTCATCCACGCGCACGAGAAAATATCGCAAGCGCTGCAGAACGATCCGGAGCTGTACAAAATCATCAACAGCCTCAAGGAAAAAATCAAAAACCAGACGTAAGACATTCGTTGGGCGGCCGCGAAAGGACGCGGCTGCCCAACGCAATCTTGCAAACAAGACGTCCCGAGCCTATGCACAGCCTTATTCACATGTGGATAGGCTCCGTTTCGTGTTTTTTATCCACTTATCCACATATTCAGCGATTCTATTACTATTACTACTAAAATTTTTTAAAAAGAATCAGATGATAATAGGTATGCAGCACCGAAACTTTTTAGAAGCGCAGGAGTGAGCCCGTTCCATGAAACTGACCGTACAAAAAGACCGCTTCAACGAAGCCGTTCAACACGCCTCCAAAGCGATATCGAGCCGCACCGCCATTCCGATCCTGAGCGGGATCAAGATCGAAGCCGACGCCAAGGGCTTGGTCCTGACCGCAAGCGACACGGACATCTCGATCCAATGTTTTATCCCGGCCGAAGAAGACGGCATGCGGCTGGTCCATCTGGAAAGGGAAGGAAGCGTCGTCTTGCCCGCCCGATTTTTGAGCGAGCTGATCAAAAAGCTCCCCTCCCCGCAGGTCGAGCTCGAAATGGGCGACTCCTTCCTGACGACCATCCGTTCGGGTTCGTCGGAAGTCCAGATCATGGGACTCGATCCCGAGGATTATCCGCAGTTGCCCGAGCTGGAGGAGAACCGGCGGTTTACGCTTCCTTCGGACTTGCTGAAGTCGATGATCAAGCAAACGGTCTTCGCCGTGTCCACCAATGAGAGCACGCCGATTCTGACGGGCATCCTGTGGAACGTCAACGATCAGCGCATCAAATTCACGGCATGCGACCGCCACAGGCTGGCCAGCCGCACGACGTCGCTCGACGTGGACGCGGACTTCCAGCTTCCCGCCGTCGTCATCGCCGGCCGCACGATGGGCGAGCTGAACAAAATCCTGCCGGACGACAACGCCCTCATCGACATTGTCATCGCGGACAACCAGGTGCTGTTCCGGCTGCCGTCCCTGCTGTTCTATACGCGGATTCTCGAAGGGACCTATCCGGATACGTCGAGGCTGATCCCGACTTCGTTCCAGACCGAGATCGTCATGGATACGAAAAATCTGATCGACGCGATCGACCGGGCCAACCTGCTCTCCCGGGAGGAGAAGACCAACATCGTCCGCTTGTGGATGAAGGAGGACGGCACGATCGAGATTTCCTCCAGCTCTTCCGAGCTCGGGAAAATGACGGAGCAGTTGAATGCCCATTCCATCACGGGAGAATTGCTGCGAATTTCCTTTAACTCCAAATATATGCTGGACGCCCTGCGCGCCATCGACAGCGACCGGATCCATATCGGATTTTCGGGAGCGACCGCGCCGATCATCATCCAACCGGAAGACCGGACCGGCGTGCTGCAGCTTATACTGCCCTACCGGACAACCAACTGACGGGCGGGAGGAGGAATTCCCCATGAGACAAATCCCGATTCGGGACGAATACATTACGCTTGGTTCTCTGCTGAAGCTGGCGGATTGCATTTCGACAGGCGGCCAGGCCAAGATGTTCCTGGAAGAGACGGACGTGAAGGTGAACGGAGAGCCGGAGAAGCGGCGGGGGCGCAAGTTGAGACCGGGCGACGTCATTCAGGTGGAGGGCTGCGGCCCATTCCAGGTAACGGCCTCCCGGGAGGATACTTGATTGCACCTCGAACAATTGAAACTGAGCCATTACCGCAATTACCGGGAGATCGAGCTGCGTACGGACCATCAGGTCAACTTGTTCGTCGGGCGCAACGCCCAGGGCAAGACGAATCTGCTTGAGGCGATTTACGTACTGGCGCTGACCAAATCGCACCGCACCCATCACGATCGCGAGCTGATCGGCTGGGAAGGTGAGACCGCGCTGATCTCCGGGGATATTCGCCGCAAGCTGGGCCCTTGCCGCATGGAGCTTTCGATCTCGTCCAAGGGCAAGCGGGCGAAGCTGAACGGTCTGGAACAGCGCAAATTAAGCGAATACGTCGGCACGCTGAATGTCGTCCTGTTCGCCCCGGAGGATCTGCATATCGTCAAAGGCTCGCCCGGCGTGCGCCGCCGGTTCCTCGACATGGAGCTCGGCCAAGTGTACCCCGCCTACCTCTACGACCTGTCCCAGTACCAAAAGCTGTTGACGCAGCGGAACAACCTGCTGAAGCAGTCGGCGGGAAAACCGCTCTCCCCCGGTCTGCTGGAAGTATGGGATGAGCAGTTGGCAACCGTTGGTATTAAAATTATGAAAAAACGTCAAAGCTTTATAAAAAAACTGCAAGCATGGGCGGAAAGCATCCACCGCGGCATCACCGGCGGCGGAGAATCGCTTGTCGTGTCCTATGCGCCGTCCGTCCCGTTCACCGAGGGGGAATCTGATTCTGTTCTCTTCGACCGATTTATGTTAAAGTTAACACAGGTGAAAGAACAGGAGCTTCGGCGGGGCGTATCGCTTGTCGGTCCGCATCGGGACGATCTGACGTTTACGATCAACGGCAGAGACGTGCAGACGTTCGGTTCGCAAGGACAGCAACGCACGACCGCGTTGTCATTGAAGCTGGCGGAGATCGAACTGATCGCCGAGGAAGTCGGGGAGTATCCCCTGCTTCTTCTGGACGATGTGCTGTCGGAGCTCGACAAGTACCGGCAGACGCAATTGATTGAGACATTTCAGGGCAAGGTGCAGACTTTCGTCACGACGACGGGACTGGAAAGCGTGAATTTTGAGAAGCTGCGGGACGCAGCCGTCTACCGGGTATCGGCCGGAGAGGTGGACGTGCTGGCCGGCGGCGCGGAGGTGTAATGATGTTTATTCATTTGGGCGGAGAAAAGGTGATTCGGTCGTCGGAGCTGATCGGCATTTTTGATCTGTCGATCGAACGGTCCTCCAAAATTTCCAAGCACTTCGTGCAGCAGGCCAGCCTCGAGAACCGGATTGAAATCATCGGCGAAGAAGAAAGCAAATCTCTGGTCGTGACGCGTTCCCGAGTCTATTATTCTCCCATCTCCTCGTCGACGCTGAAAAAGCGGGCCGAGTCGATCTCGCATCAACTGCAATAACGAACAGGCCCATCATGTCAAAGTAGGTGAAACCATGTCCGTCAATCAACATACGTACGACGAAAATCAGATACAGGTGCTGGAGGGACTCGAAGCCGTCCGCAAGCGGCCCGGCATGTATATCGGTTCGACCAGCGTCAGAGGTCTTCATCATCTGGTCTGGGAGGTCGTCGACAACAGCATCGACGAAGCGTTGGCCGGGTTCTGCAATAAAATCGACGTCATCGTGCATCAGGACAACAGCATCACCGTCATTGACAACGGCCGGGGCATCCCGGTCGGCGAACACCCGAAGCTGAAGAAGTCCACGGTCGAAGTCGTGCTTACCGTCCTGCATGCCGGCGGGAAGTTCGGCGGTGAAGGGTACAAGGTGTCGGGCGGTCTTCACGGCGTCGGCGTATCGGTCGTCAACGCCTTGTCCGAGCATTTAACCGTGACGGTCAAGCGGGAAGGCAAGATTCACCGCCAGGAATATTGCCGCGGCGTTCCCCAGTACGACTTGAAAGTGATCGGTACGACCGATGAGACCGGTACGGAAGTGACGTTTAAGCCGGATGCGGAGATTTTCACGGAGACGACCGAATACGACTTCGATACGCTGCAGTCGCGTCTGCGCGAACTGGCATTTTTGAATAGAGGGATCGAAATCAATCTGCTCGACGAGCGCACCGGCCAGTCGCAGCAGTTTTATTACGAAGGCGGCATCATCTCGTTCGTCGAGTACCTGAACCGTACCCGCGATCCGGTTCACCAGCCGCCGATTTATATCGAGGGCGAGAAGGACAACATCCGCGTAGAGATCGCGCTCCAATACAACGACAGCTATACGGAGAACATTTATTCGTTCGCCAACAATATCAACACGCATGAAGGCGGGACGCACGAATCCGGCTTCAAGAGCGCGCTGACGCGTATTTTGAACGATTACGCCCGCAAAGCCAATATGCTGAAGGACAACGACTCCAACCTGACCGGCGACGACGTGCGCGAAGGGCTGACGGCGATTATCAGCGTTAAAATTCCAGACCCGCAGTTCGAAGGCCAGACGAAGACGAAGCTCGGCAACAGCGAAGTGCGCGGGATCGTCGAGTCGATGTTCGCGGAAAAATTTCAAGAATTTCTGGAGGAAAACCCGGCGATCGCCAGACGCATCCTCGAGAAGGGCATTCAGGCGCAGCGCGCGAGAGAGGCGGCGCGCAAGGCGCGCGAGCTGACGCGGCGCAAGAGCGCCCTTGAGGTCAGCTCCTTGCCGGGCAAACTGGCGGACTGCTCGTCCAAAGACGCGTCCATCAGCGAGCTGTTCATTGTCGAGGGCGACTCGGCGGGCGGCTCCGCCAAGCAAGGGCGCGATCGCCATTTTCAGGCAATTTTGCCTCTTCGCGGCAAAATCCTTAACGTCGAGAAATCGCGGCTGGACAAAATCCTGTCCAACGCCGAGATCCGCGCGATCATCACCGCGCTCGGGACGGGCATCAGCGATGATTTCGACATCACGAAGGCGCGTTATCACAAGATTGTGATCATGACGGACGCCGATGTCGACGGCGCCCATATCCGGACGTTGCTGCTGACGTTCTTCTACCGCTACATGCGCAAGCTGATCGAAGCCGGATACGTCTATATCGCGCAGCCGCCGCTGTTCAAGCTCGAACGGAACAAGACGGTCCGCTACGCCTACTCGGAAAAGGAACGGGACGCGATCCTCAAGGAATTCGGCGAAGGAGCCAAAGTGAACATTCAGCGCTACAAAGGTCTGGGCGAGATGAACGCCACTCAGTTGTGGGAGACGACCATGGATCCCGAAGCGCGTACGCTCCTGCAGGTCACGATTCAGGACGCAATCGAAGCGGATCTGATTTTCGATCAGTTGATGGGCGACAACGTCGAGCCGCGCCGGGACTTTATCCAACAACACGCCAAATTCGTCAAGAATCTGGATATTTAACGGAGGTTCCCCATGGCCGATCAAGCTAATCCGAACATCAAGGATAAAGATATCGTCACGGAGATGCGCACGTCCTTCATGGACTACGCGATGAGCATCATCGTCAGCCGCGCGCTGCCGGACGTCCGCGACGGCCTGAAGCCGGTTCATCGGCGCATTTTGTACGCCATGTCAGAGCTCGGCATGTCGCCGGACAAACCTTACAAGAAATCGGCCCGGATCGTCGGGGAAGTGATCGGCAAATACCATCCTCACGGCGATTCCGCCGTCTACGAGACGATGGTCGGCATGGCGCAGGACTTCACCTACCGCTATATGCTGGTGGACGGCCACGGCAACTTCGGTTCGATCGACGGCGACATGGCGGCGGCGATGCGGTATACGGAAGCGCGCATGTCCAAAATCTCGATGGAACTGCTTCGGGACATCAACAAGGAGACGGTCAACTTCCGTCCGAACTACGACGGAGAGGAGACGGAGCCGGAAGTGCTGCCGTCCCGTTATCCAAATCTGCTTGTAAACGGCTCCTACGGCATCGCCGTCGGCATGGCCACGAGCATTCCGCCGCACAACATGACCGAAGTAATCGACGGCTTGTTGTATTTGATCGATCATCCCGACGCCACCACGTCGGATCTGATGCA
This sequence comes from Paenibacillus thermoaerophilus, assembly GCF_005938195.1. Taxonomy (GTDB): domain Bacteria; phylum Bacillota; class Bacilli; order Paenibacillales; family Reconciliibacillaceae; genus Paenibacillus_W; species Paenibacillus_W thermoaerophilus. Next base: position 3,527 of record NZ_VCQZ01000035.1, on the reverse strand, counting down.
GTATATCAAGGGTCCCGACTTCCCGACGGCCGGTTTGATCCTGGGCCGTTCGGGCATCCGCTCGGCGTACCAGACGGGCCGCGGCTCGGTCGTCATGCGGGCGCGGACCGAGATCGAGGAAAGCGGCGGCAAGGCGCGGATCATCGTCACCGAGCTGCCTTACAAAGTCAATAAAGCGAAGCTGGTCGAGAAAATCGCCGAGCTTGTCCGCGACAAATATATCGACGGCATTACGGACCTGCGCGACGAGTCCGACCGCAACGGCATGCGCGTCGTGATCGAGCTGCGGCGCGACGTCAACCCGAACATCGTGCTGAACCATTTGTTCAAGCATACGCCGATGCAGTCCACCTTTGGCATTATTATGCTTGCGCTGGTCAATAATGAACCGAAAATTCTCACCCTGAAGGACATGCTCCATTATTACCTGGAGCACCAGAAGGAAGTGATTCGCCGCCGGACCGAATACGACCTGAAAAAGGCGGAGGCCCGCGCGCATATTCTGGAAGGGCTGCGGATCGCTCTCGACCATCTGGACGAGATTATCGCTCTCATCCGCGCTTCGCATACGACGGAGGACGCGCGCGACGGTCTGATGGCGCGCTTCGGACTCACCTACGAGCAAGCGCAAGCGATTCTCGACATGCGTCTGCAGCGCCTCACCGGACTGGAACGGGAGAAGATCGAGGCCGAATATCAGGAGATTCTCGTGAAAATCGCCGAATACAAGGCGATTCTCAGCGACGAACGCCTGCTGCTCGGCATCATCAGCTCGGAATTGACCGAGATCAAGGAGCGGTTCGGCGACGAGCGCCGCACCGAGATCACGATCGGCGAAGAGAACATTCAGGACGAAGATCTGATTCCGCAGGAAGACGTCGTCGTGACGATCACCCACAGCGGATACGTGAAGCGTCTGCCGCTGACGACCTACCGGGCTCAGCGGCGCGGCGGCCGCGGCGTGATCGGCATGGAGACGAAGGATCAGGATTTCGTCGAGCATCTGTTCGTGACGAACTCGCACCAGACATTGCTCTTCTTCACGAACAAGGGCAAGGCTTATCGGTTGAAGGCCTACGAGATTCCGGAACTGAGCCGGACCGCCCGGGGGACCCCGATCATCAATCTGATCCAGATCGAACAAGGCGAGACGATCAACGCGGTTATCCCGGTCGACACGTTCGAGTCCGGACAGTTCCTGTTCTTCGCTACGCGCCGGGGGATCGTCAAAAAGACGCCGCTCGCCGACTTCTCCAATATCCGCAAAGTCGGTTTGATTGCGATCCTGCTTCGCGAGGATGACGATTTGATCGGAGTCAAGCTGACGGATGGCAACGGCCAAATTATTATGGGGACGCGCAACGGCATGTCGATCCGTTTTGCCGAGGAAGAGGTGCGTCCGATGGGGCGTTCGTCGACCGGGGTGAAGGGAATCACCTTAAGCGACGAAGACGTCGTGATCGATATGGATGTCGTGAAGGAGCACAACGACGTGCTGATCGTCACCTCCAAAGGGTACGGCAAGCGGACGCCCGTCGACGATTACCGGCTCCAGACCCGGGGCGGCAAAGGCATCAAGACGTTGAACATTACGGCAAAGAACGGTCCGGTCGTCGGTCTCAAAGTTGTGCAGGAAGAGCAAGACCTGATGATTATCACGGCCTCCGGCACGGTGATCCGGATGGCTCTTGCCGGAGTCAATTCGATGGGACGGAACACCCAAGGCGTCAAGCTGATCAATATCCGCGACGACGACGAAGTCGCGACGGTTGCGGTCGCGCACAAAAGCGAAGATTCGGCGGAAGAAGGCGGCGACGCCGACCACGACGAGCCAAGCGAATAAAAAAGTCAGAGACAGCCTCCGGCCGGCAGGCTGTCTCTCTTTTTCGCGGAATCGCGCGAGGGGCCGGACGATCTGGGTCTTTTCAATGCCAGAAATGTCCATTAAGATGAACGTAGACACAACGGTGGAGAGTGGGACTGTATATGCCAAAAATACAAGTGTCGTCGGCCAAACCGGGCGATCGGCTGCTGGAGGACGTCATCACCAAATTCGGCAGCGTGCTTCTGCAAAAAAACCGGACGTTGACCGCCAGAGATATAGATGTGCTGAACGCTTTTTTGATCTCGACCATAGACGTCCAGCGCAGCGGCGAGACCGAGCCCGTCCAAGAGCAGAAAGCGGATGCTCCGGCGATGAACGAAGCCGAAAAGCCATTTCACGAGGCATACGACCAACTGCTGCAGCTATTGAAGAAGTTTTTCCGTATCGCGGAGTCCAACGGGGTTTTGCCGGTGATCGAGATCCGCAAATCGTTGGAGCAGGTTCTGTCCCATATCGATCAGTACCATCTGCTGAGCTTCGTTCCCCGGCAGTTCCAAACGAAGGACTATTTATACCATAACAGCATCCAGGTTGCGTTAACCTCTTATCAGATCGCCAAAAGCCACGGTTTGCCTTCCAAAGACTGGGTGCCGGTCGCGCTGGCGGGATTGCTGCACGATATCGGCAACATGCGCATCGACCGGTCCATCCTGGAGAAGCCGGGCAAATTGACCAAGGACGAGCTGGAGGAAATGCGCAAGCATACGTTATACGGCTACCAGATTCTCAAGCCGATCGCCGCCTTCAACGACGGGATCAAATTAAGCGCGCTTCAGCATCACGAGAAGGAAGACGGCAGCGGCTATCCCATGGGGCTGAAGGGCGACAAACTTCATCCGTACGCCAAGATCATTGCAGTGGCGGACATTTATCATGCGATGACAAGCGACCGCTCCCACAAAAAGGCCGATTCCCCTTATCTGGTCCTTGAACAGCTATACAAAGAATCGTTCGGCAAGCTTGATCCCTACGTCGTGCAGACGTTCCTGAATAAAGTCACCCAAGTGCAAAACGGCGTCATGGTCAGGCTGAGCGACGGCCGCATCGGGGAGATCATCTTCACCAATCGCGATCACCCGACTCGGCCGATGGTCAATGCCAACGGAACGATCATCAATCTGGCCATCGAGCGCAATCTGTACATTGAAACGGTCCTTCCGAAAATTTAATAGGCAGAAAGAACAGCAAACACCAGCCAAATCTGCGATAAAAAAGAAGGACGAAGATGCTTGACTTCGTCCTTCCGTTCATGATATATTACTCCTCGCCGCTTCGAACGGCATGACAAGCTGCAGCAAGCCGGAACGGCTGCTACGGCCTCATGGATGGGAGAAAAGGCGCGTGCAAGCACGCCGGCGATGCCGGTTCCGGAAGCCCGATCGGGCGGACGGAAAAATT
>NZ_VCQZ01000035.1:0-234 GCF_005938195.1 Paenibacillus thermoaerophilus | reverse complement strand
TGGTATATTAAAGAGGTCGCCGCAAAACACGGTGACGATAAGCGAACGAAAGTTCGCGAAGGTTCGATCTTTGAAAACTGAACAAGTGCGAAGCGTCAAAATGGTCTCGCGAGAGATCGATGACTGAAAAGTCAGCAACGAGCTATGGAGCTCATCCAGATAAGCAACACCTTTTTGGAGAGTTTGATCCTGGCTCAGGACGAACGCTGGCGGCGTGCCTAATACATGCAAGTC
>NZ_VCQZ01000034.1 GCF_005938195.1 Paenibacillus thermoaerophilus | reverse complement strand
ACAGTCCGCTCGACTTGCATGTATTAGGCACGCCGCCAGCGTTCGTCCTGAGCCAGGATCAAACTCTCCAAAAAGGTGTTGCTTATCTGGATGAGCTCCATAGCTCATTGCTGACTTTTCAGTCATTGATCTCTCGCGAGATCGAATTGACGCTTCGCACTTGTTCAGTTTTCAAAGATCGAACCTTCGCGAACTTTCGTTCGCTGTCAGTCACCATCGCAACGGCGACTTTATGAATATACCACCTGGGCAAATATAAAGTCAACCCTTTTTATAAAAAAAATTTAACCAGCTAGAGCAGCCACATCCGAACCGCAACGACAAGACCGAGCCCCGGCAAACCAAGCGCCATCACCGACAGCACGGAGAACCAATTCAGCGGGACGTGCAAGCCGAACCGTGACGCTGTTCCTTGCGCCAGCACGATCAGCAGAGCGGCCAGCACGAACTGCAGCCCGAGCCACGTTACCCGCTTCCTCGCTTCTCCGTAACGCCACAACAACCAGGCGAGCCACACCCCGGAACCGGCCAGCGCGCCCCATAAGACCGTCTTCATTTCCGCCCACCCGAGACCGGCACATCCGCAAAATCTATCCCCTTCCACAACGCGCCCGCCTCTTCGTTAAACAAACTCAGCTTCTCCCGCTCGGCTTGGCGGATCAGCATCGTGTACTGTTTCTCCGCAGCCCCAAGCGCATAGATGGCATAGTCGACCTGCTCGGGAGTATAGGCGTAGTCAAACCGGTTCCAAGCGCTTTGCCATTCCCGCTTCGCCTTGCGGATTTCCGCCAGCAGTTGGCGCTTGTCCGAGTCAAGCAACTTCGAACGCCTCAACCGCCGGCTTGCCGCCTTTTTTTTCAATTGTCCTTCGATTAAACGCTTGTCCGTCTGCAGTTCCATTCGTCCGACCGCCTTTCCGAATTGGCTGGCACCTGATTGGCGCTCTCGCCACATCATATGGAACGGCCGACCGTTTTAGAACCGGAAACTCGGCGCTGCCTCGAAGCGCGATGGACTTGAACGCAAAAAAACCCGGCCGATTCCGGCCGAGCTTCCGCCCCCGATTAGTTCAGTTCAGTTCGCGACGGCCCTCCAGCGCCTTCGTAAGCGTGACCTCGTCGGCGTATTCCAAATCTCCGCCGACCGGAAGCCCGTGCGCAATCCGCGTTACTTTCAGACCAAAAGGCTTCACGAGGCGCGACAAATACATCGCCGTCGCTTCGCCCTCGATATTGGCGTTGGTCGCCAGAATCAATTCCTGCACCTTTTCGTCCGTCAATCGCCGCAAGAGCTCCGCCAGCCGGATATCGTCCGGTCCGATTCCCTCCATCGGAGAAATCGCCCCGTGAAGCACGTGATAAAGTCCGTTGTACTCTTTGGTCCGTTCCATTGCCACCAGGTCTTTGGCTTCCTGCACGACGCAGATCACCGATCCGTCCCTGCTTTTATCCGAACAAATCCGGCAAGGATCGACATCGGTAATATTGCAGCAGACCGAACAGTAGTGCAGATTGCGCTTGACATTCACAAGCGATTTGGCAAAATCGACGACATCTTCTTCCTTCATCCGCAGCACATGAAAAGCCAATCTTCCAGCCGTTTTCGGACCGATGCCGGGAAGTCGGGAGAATGAGTCGATCAGCTTGGCTATCGGCTCCGGATAATACATAGGTCCTCCGGTATCAGAAAATGCCCGGCAGATTCAGACCGCCGGTCAGTTTGCCCATTTCCTTGCCGGCCAGTTCCTCCGCTTTGTTGAGCGCGTCGTTGACGGCCGTAAGCACCAGGTCCTGCAGCATTTCGACATCCTCGGGATCAACGGCTTCCGGTTTGATCACGATGCTTTTCACTTTGCGGTGGCCGGTAACCGTCACCGTTACCGCGCCGCCTCCGGCCGAACCTTCCACCGTTTTGTTGCCCAGCTCTTCCTGTGCTTTCAGCATTTGCTCCTGCATCTTTTTCACTTGGCGCATCATTTGCTGCATGTTATTCATGAGAGTTCCTCCTTTGCATTCATGAACCCGCGAACCGTTTATTCTTCTCCGTCGCGGATGACGACAAGCTCTTCCCCGAACAAGCCGATCGTCTCGTTCAGCCAATCTTTCTCCGGAGACTTCGGCGCCTCCGATTCGTATTGAAGCAGATTGTCCGCCGACAATCCTTCCCCTCCGGCCGGCGGCGTCTGCCCGCCCCCGGAGGCGCCGGCTCCGCCATGTTGCGCGAGCGCCTCGTTCCACTCGTTGCGCATGACGCAGACGAGGCGAAGTTTCCGGTTATACGCCGACTGCATCACTTCTTCGATAAATTCCCGGTTCGCCGGCTTATCGACGGTCTCGCGGTGGATCGGCACGCCGAACGCGAGCAGCACCGCCTCGTCTGTCGCGGACACAAGCTCGCTTTCTTTCAGCCAGGCATGCAGCGTCACCTTGCGCTGCTTCACCTGGCCGAGCACTTGAGCCCACTGTGAGGCGATCCGGCGGAACGTCTCGCTGTCCGCGGCCTGCACGAACGCGTCCAGTTTGACCGGCTTGCGCTTGACCGCGCCGTTCGATGACGATCCCCAGACGCTTGATCTCGCGGGTGCTTGGCGCTGCGATTCGGCCGGCCGGGCGGCGCCGTCCCGCATCACCGAAGCAAGCTGCTGTTCCAGCTTGTCGATCCGCTGCAGCAACTGGCGAACAAGCCCGGACGGGTCCCCTTCGGACGGCGGAAGAGCGGCGCCCGCTCCGGCAGGGAGCGGCGCGCTCCCGGACGAACCGGCGGCGCCCGCCGCCGGAGGAGCCGCATCCTGCTCCAGACACAGCTTCATGATCGCGACTTCGAACATCGTCTGGGGCTGGGCCGCAAACTTCATATCCGCCTGGTACCGGTTCAGCAGATCGATCATGGCGAACAGCCTCGCCGGAGCGAAGCGCTCCGCCCAAGGCTTCATCGCCTCCGCGTCGGTAATGCGCTCGGTTAATCCGGCCGCGTTCGGCACGGTTGCGATCACGAGCAGGTCGCGGAAATAATAAATCAGGTTCTCCAGACACTGCTCGGCACTTTTGCCCTCCTGCATCCATTCCTCGACGATCCGCAGCGCGTCCCCGACATTCCGCCGGTGCAGAGCGTCCGCAAGCGCGGCGAACCGCTCCGTCTCGAGTCCCCCGGTCATCGCCACCGCATCGGCCAACGTCACCCGGCCGCCCGTGTACGCGATCACCTGATCGAGAATACTAAGCGCGTCGCGCATGCCGCCGTCCGACAGCCGCGCCACGTAATCCAACGCTTCCTTCTCGGCTTCGACGCCTTCGGCCGCGCAGATCGCCGCCAGCCGGCCGACTTGCTCCTCCAGCGACACCCGCTTGAAGTCGTACCGCTGGCAGCGCGAGATGATCGTCGCCGGCAGCTTGTGCGGCTCCGTCGTCGCCAAGATAAACATGACGTGAGGCGGCGGTTCCTCCAACGTCTTCAAAAGGGCGTTAAACGCTTCTGTCGTAAGCATATGGACTTCGTCAATTATATAGACTTTGCGGCGGACGTCCGTCGGGGCGAACTTCACCTTGTCCCGGATCTCGCGAATTTCCTCGACGCCCCGGTTCGACGCCGCGTCGATCTCGAGCACGTCGAGAACCGAACCGTCGGCAATGCCCCGGCACGCATCGCATTCGTTGCACGGCTCGTCTACTTGGCCTTGCCTGCAGTTGACGGCCTTGGCCAATATTTTGGCCGTCGTCGTTTTGCCCGTTCCGCGCGGTCCGGCGAACAGGTAGGCATGAGTCGTCCGGCCTTCGCGCAACGCATTCTGCAGCGTCCGCACAATGTGGCGCTGACCGACCATATCGGCAAAAGACTGCGGACGCCAAGCACGGTACAATGCCACGTGAGCCATAGCTTCAACCCCAATTTCGTACATGCGCTCGGTCTAGTCGACCATCCTGTTTATTATACATCAAGCGCCTTCATTTGACTAACCGGATCGGGGGTCTCCGCCGTTTTTTCCGCGCGCCGCCGGCCGGGCTCATCGTCTCCGGGAGCGGCTTCGCCGTAAGGAATGCCCACGTAGAAGGTCGTGCCGTACCCTTTGGACGCAACCCGGATCACGCCGCCGATATCGTGAATGATCCGCTGGCAGACAGCCAGGCCGAGCCCGGTCCCTTCTTCCTTGGTCGTGAAGAACGGATCGAAAATTTTGTCCACCAGATAAGGCGGAATGCCCGGCCCCTGATCGTGAATTTCGACGTACACCATGCCTTGGGCCGCATCCACCCGCTCCTGTACAGTCAGCACGCCGCCGGAAGCCATCGCTTCGATGCCGTTTTTGCATATATTGATAAAAACCTGTTTGAGCATCTCGCCGTTCGCGATAACGAGCGGCATCCGTTCCGCCCGCTTGTATTCGACGTCAATGCCGTGTAGAAGCGCCTGGTTCCGAATAATCGGCATAATCTCCGCCAACGTGTGCTGCACGTCGATCGCGGAGAACACCACATCCTTGGATTTGCCCAGCAGCAAAAATTCGTTCACCAGCTCGTTGATCCGGTCGATCTCCGTCAGCATAATCGAGGTGTATTGGCTCTCCTTCTGCTGGCCGGCCTCCTGAAAGTTCCGGTTAAGCATTTGCAGGAATCCCCGGATGGACGTCAGCGGATTCCTGATCTCATGCGCGGTCCCCGCCGCGATCTGTCCGATCATGGCCAGACGGTCGCTGCGCTGCACCTGCTGCTCCAGGGAACGCAGATTCGTCACGTCCTTAAACAGGACGTACGCCCCCTCGATTCCGCCGAATTCGTTCAGAAGCAGGTTGGAATCGAGCAGCAGCTCGTACCGGTCGGCATCGTTCGTCCAGGACACCGCATGGTTGCGGTGCACCACGCCGTCGAGCAGGGAACGCTGCACGAGACGGTGCTCGGGCGGGACGCCGGCGAACACCTCGTCCATCGGCAGCCCGACCACCTGATCCCGCTCAAAGCCCAAAATCCGGCAAGCCGTCTCGCTGATATCGACCAGACAAAAGTCCGCGTTGATCAACAGCACGCCCATACTGAAATGGCGGATCATCTCGTCCGCGAACCGGTGCAGCAGCAATTTGCCGCTGTGTTGGTTCGACGGTTCGTATATCCAAAGCAGATAAAAAACGCCATCCGCGCCGCAATTGACATGATGCAAAGTATAACGCTCCGCAGGTATCCAATCGCCCCGGATCAGCAGTTCCAACGGCGGCGGAGCTTCCGTACGCGGATAACGGGAAAAATATCGAGCGAAAACGTTCCCGATCGCGTCCGAAAGGCGAACGCGATTCGTAATCCATTCCCCCTTTAACCCACCTTGCGGACCGGCGAACATCAGTCCTGCAAAAGCGCTGTATGCCCGGATTCGCCCGTCCTCTCCAACGACGAATACGCAGTTGTCGGAACACCGCTTGACGATCATCTCCAATTCTCCGTAAGGAATGCACACCCTGTTGCTCATTACCCTCAGCAATCGATCCACCACTTTTGAATGCGCCCCTTTTTATGTGATCAGTCTCGGGTATTTCTGAATAATTCGAGAATTATTCCAGCTTTTCCTTCCTTCTCTTCTGCTGGAACGCGAAAACTTCTAGGGGGACCGGCGGGAACACAAAAAACACCGGGCCGCATGATCAATCGTCATGCGCGGCACCGGTGTCGGTCGTCGCAATATGTATAAAAAACCGTGCACCTGTCCTCGGCCGTTGCGACCCAAGCGTACGCCGATCGCCAGCTCGGGCCGGTTGCCCCCTCGGCACATGGAAAATCCTGCTTACGGCTGCTTTCTTCCGAACCTGACCGGGTTCACAGGCATCCATTGCGAAGGAACCGGCCGTCAACACCGCGTGTCGGCGCCAGACCTCACATCTACAAGACCTCAAACAGGAATTCAACCCCGCTATAGCGGATTGCGGGTTACAGGGCACCGCTACCTCCCCATCTAGCACGGTAAGCATTAGTATAGCCGATCGGACGGAAATTCGCAACCGAAGGCTAAAAGTGGCGCGCGTGGCAATTCGGCTGGTTACTTTTTGATCTCGACATCGTATACGTAACGCGGAATCTGATACTCCAACTGCCGAAGCACCTGCAGGCGAACCGATTCCAACTGCTCGTCGGGCACCGACGGATCGGCTTTGAGGTTCACGTGCACCGTCGGACCGTTCAAAATCAAACGGGCCGATTTGACCCCCGATACGCCCTTGACGATCCGGCTCATCCGGGCGCTGTCCTCGTCGTAGCCCTGATTGCCCCGGTTATTGGTGCCCACCTGCAAGCTAGGAAATGAGTTCTGCAGTCCGTTGTAGCCGTCGTTGCCGTACGAACGGGTTTTGCCCGCCCCATTCCCGCAGGCGGACACGTTAACGGCCAAGAGTGCGGCGATCGCGCCGGCGGCGAACATCCGAATCAAACGGGTGCTGGACATAAAAAAACCTCCTTTGGCCTTTAGGATGGCTCCAGGAGGTTTCCCTATGCCGGTCGAATGTCCGGTAATAATAGCCTGTAAAAGGCTTTTTATATCGCCGATTGGAAAGCCGTTGCCCGAATTGCGGCAATCCCGATCTTCCCGATCCGGTTTGAAATCACAGACCGTATTTCTTTTTGAAACGATCGACACGGCCGCCGGCATCCACAAACTTTTGGACGCCAGTGAAATGCGGATGGCAAGCCGAGCATACGTCAACCTTCAGAGCTTGTTTGACAGAGCCCGTCTCGAACGAGTTGCCGCAAGCGCAAGTTACCGTGGTCACGTGATAAGTCGGATGAATTTCCGGTTTCATTGTTCGTTCACCTCTTTCCGCCCTGATCCCTGAGGGAACAGAGTTCAAATTCACACATAATGCAAAGTATATCATGGCCCGCCCGACGGCGCAAGCATCCTCCGGGCATGGTCATCCGTCGGATTCGATCCGAACCGCCTTGAAGACCAACCGCTTTTTGATTGGCGTCCATTCGAACCAATTCGGATGGTCCTGAACCGGGCTTGGCGCCATAAAAAAACCCTCCGGCGAACAGTGTTGAACTCATGACGCCATGAGCTTTTTCACTGTTTACCGTGAGGGGTATGACACCACGGCAAAATCCCGCAGTTATGATCTAATTAACGATTGCGCGCCGTACCGGCGGCACGTGCGTATACGAGCCGATCACGACGTCCGGCAGTTCCTCCCGGAAGATCTCAATCGTCCGCTTCATGCCGAGCAGCTCGCCCCGCGCGGGCGGGATGAGAGAAAGATAGCTCTCGGGATCGATGTTCAGATTGCGAAGCTGGATCAGCTTCAGACCGGTCCGCCGGGCGAAATCGATCATCGCCTCGACTTCCTCCTCGCGGTCGGTTACCCCGGGGAAGATCAGATAGTTGATCGAGGTATAGACGCCTTGATCCGCCGCGTAGCGCAGGGATTTCTCCACGTTGGCCAAGGTGTAGTGGCGCGGCTTGTAGTAAGCGTTGTAGTGCTCGTCAATCGCGCTGATCGTGCTGACCCGCATCAGGTCGAGGCCCGCGTCGACGATCCCGCGGATATGGTCGGTCAGGCCGGCATTCGTGTTGATGTTGATGTAGCCGTTCGACGTCCGGCTCCGCACTTCCCTGATCGCGGGGATAATGATCGACGCTTGCGTCGCCGGTTCGCCCTCGCAGCCCTGCCCGAAGCTGATGATCGCCTCGGGATCGCGCAACTGCTCCATCATCACCTCGACGACTTCCTGCACCGTGGGGCGGAACTTCATTCGCGTCTGGGGCGCGGGAAAACCGCTGTCGTCCGGCTGCTCCGAGATGCAGCCGTGGCAGGCCGCGTTGCAGGAGTACGATACCGGAACGGCGCCTTCCCAGCGTTGAAGGAACGTGTTCGACGCCGTCAGACATTCGTAGCCGAGCGCGCAATGGGACAGATGCTCGTACAGCCGGTTCTCCGGGTACTTCTCCCGCAGGCGCTTCACACCGCGCTCCAGTTCGTCGAGATCGCAGTTGCGAGGATTCCAGCGCTCCGGATCGTCGGTGAGCTGGGCGGCGACATAAAACCGGTCATCCTTCCAGGCGACGGCCGTATAACCGAACAGCGGAAGCAACTGCGAGCGGTCCCGCTTCACGTAGCCGGGCAGCAGCAGCCGCGTATAGCCCTGCGGAAGCAGGGCCCCCACCGCGTAACGGTCGCCGGGGGCCGGCCGCATCTCGCCGGTCTCGGGGTCCATCCCGATCGGCCGGGTATACGGCAGGCTCACCAACGTCGCGCCTTCCGGCAGCGGAATCAGCTCGTCCTCCACTATTTCCGTGATCATATCGCCGTTGCGCCCGAGAGCCAGCAGCTCCGGATCGTCGTACACGCGTCCGCTTTCGTCTGCATAAACCAAATGATAACTCATAACCAATCTCCCGTCGCCTGCTCAGGAGGCCGAGTGGCTCGTTCCGCTGCGCGTCCGCTTGGGAGCGGCCACCGCATTTAGATTGATCGTTTGCAGGAACTCGGCATTGCTCTTGGAGTCGGCGAATTTTTTGAGGAACGCTTCGATGTAATCCGGCGAGTCCTGCATGTTTTTGCGGATCGCCCACACCTTTTCCAGTTCTTCCTTCGTCAGCAGCATCTCCTCGCGGCGCGTGCCGGAACGGCGAATGTCGATCGCGGGGAAGATGCGGCGTTCGGCCAGCTTGCGGTCGAGATGAAGCTCCAGATTGCCGGTGCCCTTGAACTCCTCGTAGATGACGTCGTCCATGCGGGAACCGGTCTCGATCAGCGCTGTAGCCAGAATCGTCAGGCTGCCGCCTTCTTCGACGTTGCGGGCCGAACCGAAAAAGCGTTTCGGACGGTGGAACGCGCCCGGATCGATACCGCCGGACAAAGTACGCCCCGTAGCCGGCACAACCAGGTTGTATGCCCGCGCCAGACGGGTGATGCTGTCCAGCAGAATGACGACATGCTTCTTATGCTCGACCAGCCGGAGCGCCCGCTCCAGCACAAGCTCGGCCACCTTGACGTGATTCTCCGGCAGCTCGTCGAACGTGGAGGCGACGACTTCCCCCTTCACGGAGCGCTGCATGTCCGTCACTTCCTCGGGACGTTCGTCGATCAGCAGCACGAACAGCTCGACGTCCGGGTGGTTGGCGGCGATGCTGTTGGCGATCTGCTTCAGCAGCATCGTCTTGCCGGCTTTCGGCGGAGCGACGATCAGTCCGCGCTGGCCGAAGCCGACCGGCGTCAGCAGGTCCATCAGCCGCGTGGCGTATTCGGACGGATTGCCGGTCTCCAGCACCATCTTTTTCTGCGGATACAGCGGCGTCAGGGCCGGGAAGTGCAGGCGCTCTGCCGCCGTCGACGGACTCTCGCCGTTGACGGCTTCGACCTGCAGCAAGCCGAAGTACCGTTCGTTTTCTTTCGGCGGCCGGCATTTGCCGGATACTTTGTCCCCGGAACGGAGATCGAATTTGCGAATCTGGGATTGCGAGATATAAATATCGTCCGGACTGGGGAAATAGTTCACCGGGCGCAGGAACCCGTACCCCTCCGGCAGCACGTCCAGCACGCCTTCCATGAAAAAGTGGCCGCTTTTTTCGGCCTGCGCGCGCAGGATGGCGAAAATCAGTTCTTTTTTCTTCATTTGCCCGTAAGACGGGATTTGATGCGATTTGGCCAACTTATACAGATCGTTCAGCTTGAGCGCTTCCAGATCGGCCATTTGCAAATCCATGGGAAGTATCCTCCCTGTACTATTCTTTATCGTGAAGTCCATCAAAATAAGAGCAATAGATTCAGCATAACCCAATTGCCCCGGATCTAATCCAAACGGACCGGCTCCCGCCACACCTCGGCGCCCAGCTTTCTCAGGTTTTCGACCAGACGGTCGTACCCGCGATCAATATACTCCAAGCCCGTTATTTCCGTGACGCCCCCGTTCGGAACGGTCAGGGCCGCCACAACGAGAGCCGCGCCCGCGCGCAGATCGGCCGCCTTCACTTTGGCGGGGCTAAGCATTCCGCCTTCGATCACCGCCGAACGTCCTTCGACCTTGATTTTGGCGCCCATGCGCACCAATTCCGGCACGTGCTTAAAGCGGTGGTTGTAGACATGATCGGTGAGAACGCTTGTTCCGTTCGTTTGAGTCAGCAAACTGGTCATGGGAGATTGTAAATCGGTGGCGAATCCGGGGTACACCAAGGCTTTGACATCGACCGGCTGATAAATCGGCTGCCCGACGACGCGAATCGACTCGTCCATCTCGTAGATATGAGCACCCATTTCTTGCAGCTTGGCGGTGACCGCTTCGAGGTGTTTCGGGATAATGTTGTCGACGACGACGTCCCCGCGTGTCGCGGCGGCCATAATCATGTAAGTGCCCGCCTGAATGCGGTCCGGGATAATCGAATGCCTGCAGCCGTGCAGCGAATCGACCCCTTCGATCCGGATCGTCTCCGTTCCCGCCCCTTTGATCCGGGCGCCCATCGCATTCAGCAACGTGGCGACGTCGATAATCTCCGGCTCTTTGGCGGCGTTTTCGATCAAGGTCAATCCTTTGGCCCGCGAGGCCGCCAGCATAATATTGATCGTGGCGCCGACGCTGACCACGTCGAGGTAGATTCGGGCGCCCCGCAGTTCTTTGGCTTGCAGCCGGATGGCCCCGCCTTCGTGGTAGACGCGGGCGCCGAGCGCCTCGAATCCTTTGATGTGCTGGTCGATCGGCCGCGGCTCGAAGTTGCATCCTCCGGGCAGTCCGATGACCGCTTCCCCGAACCGGCCCAACAGCGCCCCCATTAAATAGTAGGACGCTCTCAGCTTTTTGACATTGCCGTTAGGCATCGGAATCGGCTTCATCGCCGACGCGTCGATGCGCAGCGTATCTTCCGAGCCTTCCCACGTGACGACGGCCCCCAATTCTCTCATGATGTCGTTTAACGTTTCGACGTCGGACAGATGGGGCAGGTTATCGAGCAGTACCGGCGTTTCGGCCATGAGGGAAGCCGGCAGGAGGGCCACGGCGCTGTTCTTGGCCCCGCTGATCTGTACGGTTCCCCGGAGCGGCCTTCCGCCCGCAATCATTAATTTTTCCATGTGGGGTAGCATTCCTCCGCTAAAAATGGGAAAGGGAAGACACCGAGCGCGGGTGCACGATGTATTCCCGGTATACAGGAACGGCGACCCGCTTTCGGGCCGCCGTTGGGAACCAGCATGTCCGGATTAGGCTTGACCGCTGCTTCCGAACAGGCGGATTTTGCTGCGAACGACTTCTTTCATCGCGTTTCTCGCAGGCGCGAGATATTTGCGGGGGTCGTATACTTTAGCGTCTTTGGCCAGAACCTCACGGATCGTATCCGTGCAAGCGACTTGGTTCTCGGTGTTGACGTTGATTTTGCCTACGCCGGCTTCAATCGATTTTTTGATCATTTCGTCCGGCACGCCCGAACCGCCGTGCAGAACGATCGGAACCGGAATCGCTTGGGACACTTTTTCGATGATGTCGAAGCGGATGTTCGGCTCGCCGGCGTACATGCCGTGCGCCGTACCGACCGCGATCGCCAGGCAGTCGACGCCGGTCTCTTCGTAGAAACGGATCGCTTCTTCCGGTTTCGCCAGAGCGGCTTCCGCAGCATCGACGGAGATGTCGTCTTCGACGCCGCCGATCGTGCCGAGCTCGCCTTCGACGGACACGCCCATCGCGTGAGCGGCTTTGACGACTTCTTTGGTCAGGCGAATGTTTTCTTCGAAGGGGTAGTGCGATCCGTCGAACATGACGGAGCTGAAGCCGGCGCGGATGCATTTCATCGCAACTTCGAAGGAGCTGCCGTGATCGAGGTGCAGCGCGATCGGAAGGCCGGATTTCTCAGCCGCCGCGCGAGCGATCGCTACCGTGAATTCGATGCCCATATATTTCAGAGCGCCTTCGCTGACGCCGAAGATAAAAGGCGATTTCTCTTCCATCGCCGCTTCGACGATCGCTTGGGCGAACTCCAGGTTATTCATGTTGAATTGGCCGACGGCAAATTTTTTCGCCTTCGCCTGAGGCAAAAATTCGTTCATTGAAACCAGTGGCATTCTCGTTTCCTCCTTGAGATGGCGTGCGAACAAGCTCCGCCTGTTGACTGACGAAGCCTCAACCCTAACCGATCAATGCTCGTCCTGTGTCATTATAGCACAACCCTTTGAAAAATGTCATACCTACAATTGAACACGGCAAAAATCCCGAACCGCCTTATGGCTCAGGAACCGACCACCCATCTGTCCGAATTGTTCGAAGCGGGACCTCTCAGTTCGAAGTTGACGGCCTCTCTCAGCTCGTCGATGTCAAACGGCTTGGTGAAGTGCTTCAGCGCCCCGAGATCGCTGGCTTCCTTGATCATATCCAGCTCGCCGTAAGCGGTCATCATAATGACCTTGATGTCCGGATTGATCTGCTTGATGTGCTTCAAAATATCCAAACCATCCATGCCCGGGATCTTCATGTCCAGGAGAACGAGGTCGGGCGATTCCATCCGGACGATCTCCAGCGCCAGCTTGCCGTTCGATGCTTGAAAGGTCACATATCCTTCACTGCTGAACACTTCCATAAGCAGTATCCGGATTCCGTTCTGATCGTCCACGATCAGCAATTTCGGTTTTGACATTGTCCCACTCCCTTGTTCTCGTCTCCGCGGGGCCAAAGTCGCTCCGCCGGCTCCCATGCACTTCCGCAAACCCTTTCTTACCGTTATGTATTCGATGGCCGCGGGCTAATCCCTTCTTTTAACAAAAACCAACTGAGAAAAAATGTTATCGCACGGGAGGCGAACCCTACGAACGGAAGCCGGGCATCCGAAAACAAAAAAGCCCGAAGCGGGATGCTCCGGGCCGATCGGACAAAACGGTTTCTGTTCGGTTATTAACGGCTTGCGATGGCCGCAGTCTCAAGCGCCGCCCGCACGAATTGGCGGAACAGCGGCTGAGGCCGGTTCGGACGGGAGGTGAACTCCGGATGGAACTGCACGGCCAGGAACCACGGATGGTCGGGCAGCTCGACGATCTCGACGAGGCGTCCGTCCGGCGAAGTGCCGGAAATGCGCAGGCCCGCTTTCTCCAACAGCTCGCGGTATTCGTTGTTGAACTCGTAGCGGTGGCGATGTCGCTCGTAGATCAGCTCGCTCTCGTAGCACGCCGCCGCCAAGGAGTTCTCCGCCAGCTTGCAGGGGTACAGCCCCAGACGCATCGTGCCGCCCAGATCCTCGATATCCTTCTGCTCCGGAAGCAGATCGATCACGGGATAAGGCGTAGCCGGCTGGATCTCCGACGAGTTCGCGCCAGTCAGGCCCGCCACGTTGCGGGCGTATTCGATCACCGCGACCTGCATGCCCAGGCAGATGCCGAAGAACGGAATCCGCTGCTCGCGGGCGTAACGGATCGCGGCGATTTTGCCTTCGATGCCCCGGTCGCCGAAGCCTCCCGGCACGAGGATGCCCTGCACGCCGCTCAAAATCTCGGCGACGTTGTGTTCATAGACTTCCTCGGCGTTCACCCAACGGATGTTGACTTCGGCATCGGCGTCGAACCCGGCATGGCCGAGCGCTTCCACGATGCTGAGGTAAGCGTCGTGCAGCGCGACGTATTTGCCGACGATGGCGATCTCCGTCTTGCGCTTCAAATTTTTCACGCGGTGCACGAGCGCTTCCCATTCCGTCATGTCCGGCTCGGGAGCCGCCTCCAGCTTCAGGTGGGAGACGACGATATCGTCGAGTCCCTGCTCGCGAAGCATCATCGGCACCTCGTAGAGGGTGTCCGCGTCGCGGCACTCGATGACTGCATTGGCGTCGACGTCGCAGAATTGGCCGATTTTGCGCTTCAGTTCGTCCGCCATTGGATATTCGGTGCGGCAGACGATCACGTTCGGCTGAATGCCGATGCTGCGCAGCTCTTTGACGCTGTGCTGGGTCGGCTTCGTCTTGACTTCTCCCGCCGCCTTGATGTACGGAATCAGCGTCACGTGGATGTACATGACGTTCTCGCGGCCGATATCACTCTTGATTTGACGGATCGCTTCAAGAAACGGCAGACTCTCGATGTCTCCGACCGTGCCGCCGATCTCGGTGATGACGACGTCGGATTGAGATTCTCTCCCGGCCCGGAATACGCGGTCCTTGATTTCGTTGGTGATATGCGGGATGACTTGTACAGTTCCGCCCAGGTATTCCCCGCGGCGCTCTTTGCTGATGACCGATTGATAGATTTTACCCGTCGTCACGTTGCTGTTCTTGGTGAGATTGATGTCGATAAACCGTTCGTAGTGCCCCAGGTCGAGATCCGTCTCCGCGCCGTCGTCGGTCACGAACACCTCGCCGTGCTGATACGGACTCATCGTGCCCGGGTCGACGTTGATATACGGGTCGAATTTTTGAATGGTCACCTTCAGCCCGCGGTTTTTGAGCAATCGACCGAGCGATGCCGCCGTGATGCCTTTGCCCAGGGAGGATACGACCCCGCCCGTCACAAAAATGTACTTCGTCATCTGGATACCCCCATTGGACCGTTATGCGTAAGAAGCGCCGAAGCGTCCGTCTTGATGCAGAACCTGCCGGTTCGCAAAAAAAGAAAAGTGTCGCCCGATGACTCGGGGGCACTTTTTTGTCTTCGGAAATGCTATGCAGGGATTGCAGCGCAAAAAGCGCCGCCTCGCCCGATATGCTTGCATCGCACGCACGATGCTTGAAAAGCCCAAGCAATAGTTTAACGTCTTGCCTGATGGATGTCAAGCTTCATCCGAGCCGCCGCTCAGAGCTTGTCGTCCTCGTCGTCCGCGCTCTCGTCGTCCAGGAAGTCGTCTTCCTCTTCGAACACCTCGTCCTCGACGATCTCCGCCTCTTCCACTTCCGGAACGTCGGCTTCCTCTCCGTCGAAGAACTCGACTTCCTCGTCTTCCGCCTCGACCGCTTCGACATCCTCGTCGATCGAGTCGTAGTCGCCCTCTTCGCCGCCCACGTAAGCTTCTTCTTCCTCTTCGGCGAAGTAGTCCTCCTCTTCCTCGTCGTCATCATCGTCGTTGATAATGCGCGGGTATTTGCCGCTTATATCGTCGGAACGATCGACCGGATACCAGCGCTTCAGTCCCCACACGTTGTTGCCGACGCATGCGAACCGCCCGTCGATGTTGATCTCGGTATATACTTGCGCAATGACGTCCATCATCTCTTCTTCGGACAAGCCCTTGACCTTGGCGATCTCCTTCATCAGGTCGCGGAAGTAAAACGTCGTGTTCGCCGACTTCAGAATCATGAAGGCGACGTCGACCATCGGCACTTCCTTGATCTGCTCTTCGCTGATCTTCAATGTATAATCTCCGCTCATGCCCGGCACTTCCTTTCCAACAGGTTCGCGTGTGTCCCTTCCCTTGTTCTATCCAATATCTCCATATAGTAAAACCTATTTTTTCGAAAAAAGCAATGTCCCAGACCGAGGTTCCCGTCAAGAAGCGGCTCCTCCTTCCCGGGCGGCAGGCTGTTTCCCCAACGGATGAAGAACGGGTTCGGAGGAGGCGGCGGGCGAATCGGCAGGAGCCCCTTTCCCGGAAACCGGGCTGGCATTTAGTCCAAGCGAAATTCCCGCACATATGATACTCCGATAAATATTGGCAGGACCGATGGGAGGATGCGACTTGAACCATGTCCGGTTGCTCGAGACGCTGCTGGCCGAAATCATCCCCGGGGTGCGCGAGTCCCGTAAACAAATCATCCGTTTCGCCGACGAAACCGAGTACAGGAACTGCTTGATGCATCTACGGCGAATGAGAAAAGCGATCCCCTCCGCCCGTCGCGTTCTCGCGCTCAGCAATATCCGGTCATTCTCCTGCGCGCTGCGCTGCAAAGATAAATTGCTGAAAGACTGGGACGGCATGCTGACGGTGGAAGAGGATATGCGGGTCAGCGTCGGCCCGAGCTCCGCCACTTCGTTTGCGGTCGGGGAGCAGCCCTCGGTGCCGTGGGGCATCCAGCAGATTCGCGCTCCCGACGCGTGGGCCTACTCCCAGGGGCAACGCATCCGGATCGGCGTTATCGATACCGGCATCGATTACCATCACCCCGACCTGCAGGGCCGCATCGGACGCGGCATCAACCTGATGCTGCGCGGGGCGCTGCCCGTCGACGACAACGGGCACGGCACGCATATCGCCGGCACGATTGCCGCCTCGGGCGGCATCATCGGGGTAGCGCCCCAATCGATCATTCATCCGGTGAAAGCGTTCGACCATCACGGCAGCGCTTATGTGAGCGACATCATCCAGGGCATCGACTGGTGCGTCCGGCAAAAGCTCGACATCGTCAACATGAGCTTCGGCATGAAAACGCGCAGCAAATCGCTTCACGAGGCGGTGCGCCAGGCGGTGGCGGCCGGTGTCGTGATCGTCAGCTCGTCGGGAAACGACGGCAGCAGCACGCGAACGGACTATCCGGCCCGATATCCCGAGACGATCTCCGTCGGCGCCCTGAACCGGTCGCGGCGCATCTCCCGCTTCTCCAACCGGGGGCCGAGCGTCGATCTGTACGCCCCCGGCGAACGCGTGCTGTCGACGTGGGTGAACGGGCGCTACCATCATCTGAGCGGCTCGTCCATGGCGACCTCGCACGTTACGGGCGTCGTGGCGCTGATGCTGGCGAGCCGCCCGTCGCTGTCGCCGCGCCGGCTCAAACGGCTGCTGCTGGCCAGCGCGCGGCCGCTGAATCTGTCCGGCAGAACCCGGACGGGCGAGCTCGACGCGATGCGGGCCCTCCGGATCTTGCGCAAGAAATTCCCGTGACGAAGGCCGGATGCGCAGCGGACCGGGTTCTCGCGGCGGCAGGAAAAGACCGCGCCGTCCTCGGATCGGCCGGCGCGGCCCGTTACGTTACCGGCTCGACCCGAATCGTCAGGTCGTACTCGCCGGTTCGCTCTTCGTCGACATACAAGGTATAGCTCCACGACAATCGGCCCCATCCATCCCGCAGATCCGCCTCCAGCCGGGTCGTGTCGGCCTCCAGCGTCATGTGGCCGTACGGTGTCTTGTAACGCCCCGGCAGGCGCTCTCCGATCCGGAAAGTTTGCTCCGATTCGAAGTCTCCGTGCCGCACGATCCGCAGCGTGCCGCCATGCCCCGCCTCCCCGCCGGCCGGACTCCACTTGACCAGCGTGCGCGTGCGTCCCATGGCTTCATCGGGCTCCTCGTACCGCAGGTAAATATCGCAGCCGACCCGGTTCCAGCCGGCTTGCATCGTCTGTTCGATCGTCTGTCCGTCGATCCGGCTGGTCAGCCGCAATCGGACGGTTCCTTTGTCCATCATCATTCAACTCCGCATGACTGGGCTCCGAGCCGCAGGATGGCGACCCCGTAAGGCGCCAGCTCCAACTGTCCCTCGCGGACGCCGCCCGTCAGCAGATCCCCGTGGCGGCCGTCCGGCAGCTTCACCCATACGGACTCCGCGCGGTTATGGTTCAGCAGGAACAGATAGCGGCTTCCGTCCGCGCCGACGCGCTCCGACGCTTCGACGCCGCCGGGCGTCTCCAGCACCGGCTTCACGCCGGCTTCCTCCGCGATCCGCGCGAGCAGCCTGGCCGTAAACGCCGCCTCCGGCTGCGTGCCGACATAGTAGGCGTGTCCCGCTCCGAACGCGTGGCGCGTCACGGCCGCTTGCCCCGCGAAGAAATCGTCGCGGAACACGGCGAGCGCTTGCGCCCCCTCCAGGCGAATCACGTCGGCCCAGACGGAGCATTCGAACTCGCCGCGGAATCCGGCCGCATCCGTCGTGACGATGCGGTTCGTCTGGCCGGGCACCATCGGATCGAATTCTTCGATGGACAAGCCCAGCAGCTTGCGCAGCGGCGCCGGATACAGGCCGAGGTGAATCCGGTCGTTCTCGTCGACGATGCCGCTGAAGAACGTCGTCACGAGCGTGCCGCCGCCGGCCACGTAACGCTCCAGATTGTCGGCGACGCCCGGCGCAATCATGTACAGCGCGGGTGCAATCACGAGCTTGTACTTGCTCAGATCGGCTCCCGGGCACGCGATGTCGACCGGGATGTTGGCGTCGAACAGCGGTCGGTACACGTTCAGCGCTTGCTGAATGTATTTTACATCGCGGCTCGGTTTCGAGTCCAGTTCCAGAGCCCACCAGTTCGACCAGTCGAACAGAATCGCCGTCTCGGCCGGCGTACGGGAACCGATCAGGTCGTCGAGCCGCTTCAATTCGTTCCCCAACTGCGTCACCTCGCGGAAGACGCGCGTCTCCTCGCCGCCGTGCGGCACCAGCGCGCTGTGGAACTTCTCGGCCCCGGCCCGGGACGCCCGCCATTGGAAAAACATGATGCCGTCCGCGCCTCGGCCGACCGCCTGATAGCTCCACAGACGCATCTGGCCCGGACGCTTGACCGGGTTATGCGCGCGCCAGTTGACATGACTCGTCGCCTGCTCCATCAGCAGGAACGGCTGTCCGCCCTTCAGCGAGCGCATCAGGTCGTGGTTGAAGGCCGCTTCGTACGGAATGCCCTTCTCCACCTCCGGATAGCTGTCCCACGCGACGACGTCGAGATGCTCCGCCCATTTGAAGTAATCAAGCGGCTTGAAGGAGGTCATAAAGTTGGTCATCACCGGCACGTCCGGCGTTATTTCCTTTAAAATGTCGCGCTCGTTGAGGTAGCATTCCAGCAGGGCGTCCGACATAAACCGCGCATAGTCCAGTTGCTGGCCCGGATTCGGGTAGGTCGGCGTGCGGACCGGCAGGCCGATCTGACTCCAGTCGTAATATCGTTGGCTCCAGAAATTCGTCCCCCAACGGCTGTTCAGCTCGTCGAGCGTGCCGTATCGGTTTTTCAGCCAGGCCTGGAAAGCCGCCTTCGTCTCCTCGCTGTAGCAGACCGGGACATGGCAGCCGTATTCGTTGTTCACGTGCCACATCAGCAGCGCGGGATGGTCCTTATAGCGCTCGGCCAACCGGCGCACTAGTTCGGCGCAAAAGCGGCGGTACGTCGCACTGCAAGGGCTGTACTGCTGGCGAGAACCGTGCTGCAAGCGCTGGCCCTGCTCGTTGACCGGCAGCGTATCCGGATACTCGACCGCCATCCACGCCGGCGGCGAAGCGGTCGCCGTCGCCAAATCGACATAAATGCCGTTCTCCGCCATCAGGTCCATCAGACGGTCCAACCAGGCAAAATCGTAGGTGTCGGCCTTCGGCTGCAGCAGCGCCCAACTGAAAATGCCGACGCTCACGAAGTTGACGCCCGCCTTCTTCATCAGCCGCACGTCTTCCCGCCAGACCTCCTCCGGCCATTGCTCCGGGTTGTAGTCGCCGCCGTAATACAGATGGGGCAGCTTGTTCAGCCGCCAGTTCGTGGTCGCCATAAGCATCCTCCTAGATTATCGCGGGCGAGGTTCCGCCTGATCTGGTACAATTGCATATAGAACGATATGAACAGCATAACCCCCGGATCAGACCGTCGACAATCGAAATATATTCAACAGGAATGGCACAATATGAAATACCCGTTAAGGCTATTCGCCTTCGCGCCGACTTCATGCGAGTAAAGGAGGAAGCTTCGTGAACCGCGTCCTGTTTTTGCCGTTGACGGAGTGGGATATGTCTCTGCCCGTCTATGTGACGGGAGCCGGAGGATGGCTGAATCAGGAGCCGATCGACCGGCCGGCGGGTTATGCCGATTACCAGTGGATCCAGTGTGTCTCCGGAGAAGGAAAGCTGCGGACGCGAGGCATAACCTACGCCGTGAAGCCCGGCCAAGGCATGCTGCTTTATCCGGACGAGCCCCATGCGTACGAGGCGGTCCGGGAGCCGTGGGGCGTCCGTTGGGTCACGTTTCGCGGCGCGTTGGCCGGCCCGCTGCTGGCGAAGCTGCGGTTCCGGCATTCCGGCGTATGGAACGTCTCCCATCCCGAGGCGGTCCTGGAGCGCATCTCGCAAATCGCCGGTCTGCTCGATTCGAAAAACCCGATGCGCGGCGCCGCCTGCTCCTCGCTCGCCTACCAGCTTCTCCTCGATCTGTACGGCACGACGACGACGGAGCGGTCGGACGTCCGGTCCAGACAGGATCGCCTGGAGCAGTTGACCCCTCTGCTTCAATACATGGAAGACCGGTGCGCGGAGGATTTGACGCTGGAGGATTTATCGAGGCGTCTGGGAGTCACGCCGCAGTACGTGTGCCGCCTGTTCCGGCAAGCGCTGGACATGCGCCCGTTCGAGTATTTGGCCAAATGCCGCATCCAGAAGGCGAAAGAGTTGCTGCTGGCGCAGCCGGAGCGGAAGGTGGAGGAGATCGCCGTTCAAGCCGGATACCGGAACGCCAGTTACTTCATTAAACAATTCAAACGGCAGGAGGGCGTCACGCCCGTCGAGTTCCGGCGCATGCACCGGTAATTCCGCCGGCTCCGTTAGGCGAAAAAACGGCGTACCGCTCCCCGTCGGGGCGATACGCCGTTTTGTTGATCGCAGAAGTTCGTGCGCGAGCCGTCTTCGCGGTCCGGTCCGATGCCGGCCGTCCGCTTGCGGCGGTTATGGACGGTTCCGGAACACTTTGGCGCTCCGCTCGTACTCGACGTCGCCGACGCCGGCGCGATGGTTCGCCGTACGGGCCATCGTGAAAAACAAATCCGACAGCCGGTTCAAATACCGGCGCACCTCGTCGTTGATCGGCTGTGTGCGCGCCAGCGTCACCACCCGGCGCTCGGCGCGCCGGCAGACGGTGCGGCAGACGTGCAGCGCGGAGGCCAGCGGCGAACCGCCGGGGAGGATAAATCTCGTGATGTCCGGCGTCTCCGCATCGTAGCGGTCAATCCACGCCTCGAGCCGGTCCACGTGCTCGCCCTTCACCTTCAGCGGCCGCAAATCCGGCTTGGCGAGCGCCAGATCGGAGCCGCAGTCGAACAGCTCCTGCTGAATCTGCAGCAAGTCCCTGGCCATGTCGGCATACGCGCCGCCCTCGGACGCCTCCTCCGGCGTCAGCAGGCTGATCGCCTGGCCGACGAAGGCGTTCAACTCGTCCACCGTGCCGTACGCTTCGACGCGGTCGTCGTCCTTGTCCACCCTGCCGCCGATTATGCCAGTCTGGCCGTCGTCGCCCGTCCTCGTATAAATTTTCATGCGTGCGGCTCCCTCCTGATTATCGAGTAGATGCGCTTCATGTCCGCATGGCGCCTGACATGGTCGGCCAACCGGTCGAAGGCGGCTTCCCGGCGCTCCCGATAACGGTATGCGACAGGCAGCTCGCACAGGCCGCGATCCCTTCGGATCGCATTCAGCCAGGCGCGGCGGAACTCGTCTCCCTGAAAGACGCCGTGCAGGTACGTGCCCCAGATCCGGCCGTCCGCCGTCGCGGCCCCGTCTGGCGAATACGGCTCCCGGGAGCCGGACGGGCGCAAGCGGAACGGCTGCGTCACCTCCGAGTCGTATGCCGTGCGGCCCATATGAATCTCGTAGCCTTCGACGGGGACGGGGGCATCCCATCCCGGCAGACGCGCCTCGCCTTCGGCGACCACCGTGCGTTTGTCCGGGGCGAATTCCGTCACCCCCGGCAGCAAGCCGAGTCCCTCCAGTTCGGGCATGTCGGATTCCACCAGCAGCGGGTCAAGCAGGCGGCGGCCCAGCATCTGATAGCCGGCGCAGATGCCGACGATCCGGCCGCGCAGCGAGTTCGCGTACGCCTCCAGCGCCGAGGCCAGGCCCGATTCGCGAAGGTGCCGCAGATCGTCGACGGTATTTTTGCTGCCAGGCAATATTATCGCATCCGGCGCGCCGAGCTCTTCCGGCCGGCTGACGTACCGCAGCGCGACGTCGGGCTCGCCGCGGAACGGATCGAAGTCGGTAAAGTTGGACAGGCGCGGCAGGCGGACAACGGCGATATCGAGCTTCGGACCGCCGTCGCCGTCAGGCCCCGCTCCGGCCCCACGGCGCCCGGCCAACTGCGCGTCCAGGGAAGCGGAATCCTCGTCCTCCAGCTCCAGTCCGGGCAAGTACGGCACGACGCCGAGCACCGGCTTGCCCGTCCTCCGCTCCAGCCAGTCGATTCCCGGCTGCAGCAGCGAGACGTCGCCGCGGAACTTGTTGATGATGAAGCCGCGCACGCGGTCTCGCTCCTCCGGCTCCAGCAGCTCCAGCGTGCCCACGATCGAGGCGAAGACGCCGCCCCGGTCGATATCGGCCACCAGAAGCACGGGCGCGTCGGCCCAAGCCGCCATCCGCATGTTGACGATATCCCGGTCCTTCAGGTTGATCTCCGCCGGGCTGCCGGCGCCCTCCAGCACGACGACATCGTACGCCGCCTTCAGCCGTCCCAGCGCTTCCCGCACGATCCGGCCCGCCTCCGGCAAATATTGCTCCCGGTACGCCCGCGCGTCGTAATCTCGCAGGGGCTTGCCGTGCACGACGACTTGGGCGACCATGTCCTTCTTGGGCTTCAGCAGGATCGGGTTCATGTCCGTCGTCGCCGGGATGCGGCATGCGTCCGCCTGCATCCCCTGCGCGCGGCCGATCTCGCGGCCGTCCGGCGTCACGCAGGAATTCAGCGACATGTTCTGCGATTTGAACGGAGCCACGCGGTAGCCGTCCTGCAGCAGGATGCGGCAGAGAGCCGCGGTCAGGAGGCTTTTGCCGACGTCGGAGGCCGTTCCCTGCAGCATAATCGTGTAACCGGCCGGACTTCGGCCGCAGCAGGTCTTCGTCATGGCTCCCCGCCCCTCTCGTTCGCGGCGCCCTCCGGCCCGGACGACGACGCCAGCGGCGATCCCGGCCGCCCGTGCAGGCCGGGACGGGGCAGGAGCACCTGCGGCCGGCCCGTATGCGGATGCGGGAAGACGTCCGCCTCCATACCGTATACCCTGCGCAGCAGTTCGCCGTCCAGCACTTCCTCCGGTCGGCCGCAAGCCACAGCCTCGCCCCGATGCAGCACCAGCAGCCGGTCGCAATACAGAGCGGCCAGATTCAAATCGTGCAGGACGGCCGCGATCGTAAGCCTCCGCTCCGCCTGCCATTCGAGCAGCGAGTCCATCAGCGCGAGCTGGTGACCGTAGTCGAGGTAAGTCGTCGGTTCGTCCAGCAGCACGAACTGCGGCTCCTGCGCCATCGCCTTGGCCAGCGCGACCCGCTGGCGCTCACCGCCGCTCAGCTTCTCAAGCGGCCGGTCCTGCAGATGCTCCAGATGCAAGCGCCGGATCGCATGGTCGATCGCGAATTCGCCGGCCGCGTCGCTGCCGCCCAGCCAATTCTGATGCGGGAACCGCCCCATGCCGACCGTCTCCCGCACGCGGTAGGCGACGGGCGGCAGCGCTTCCTGCTGCAGCACGGCCAGCATGCGGGCGAGCCGCTTGCGCGGATATTCGCGAATCGGCCGGCCGAGCAGCTCGACCGTACCGTTCGACGGCGGCTCATGGCCGGACAGCAAGCGCAGCAGCGTCGACTTGCCGCTGCCGTTCGGCCCGATGACGCCGAGACGCTCGCCCGGGTAGACGTCGAACGAGATGTCCCTCAGGATCGTCTTGCCGCCGGATACGTATCCGAGCGAGCGCACCGAGAAACACGGGGATACGGCCCCGGACGCCTCTCCCGTCCCGGTCCGTCCGCCGCCTGCCCCGGCCCGTTCACCGTCCGTTCCGGCCCGCCCGCCCCGTTTCCGGGTGCCGGCAGCCGTCTCGATTGCGTTCATGCTCCCATCTCCTTCCGCTTGTGCCGGTTCAACAAGTAGCCGAAAAACGGAGCGCCCAGCATCGCCGTCACGACCCCGAGCGGAATTTCGGCAGGGCTCATCAGCATGCGGGCCAGCGTATCCGCCCACAGCATATAGATCGCCCCGTACAGAGCCGAAAGCGGGACGATCAGCCGATAATCGGGCCCGACGCACAGCCGGACGAGATGCGGCACAACCAGACCGGCAAAGCCGACGACGCCGCTGACCGACACCGCCGCCGCCGTCATCATCGTGCCGGTCAGCAGCACGACCAGCTTCGTCCGGTCGACGGCGACGCCGAGATGTCCCGCTTGCCGCTCGCCGAGCGCGAACAGATTAAGCGTGCGGCTGTACGACAACAGCACCAGCAGTCCCGCTCCGGCGAACGGCAGCAGCGTGCCCGCGAATTTCCATCCGCGCAGCGACAAGCTGCCCATCATCCAGAAGACGATTTCGTTCATGACGGAATCGGACAGCGACACGAGGAACGACACCACCGATCCGAGAAACGCCTGGATGACGACGCCGGACAGCAGCAGCGTCTCCACCCGGAACTTGCCCTGCATGCCCGCAAGCCGGAAGACGGCCGCGAGCGACGCCATCCCGGTCGCAAACGCCGCCAGCGGCACCGTCCAGACGCCGAGCAGCGGCACATACAACCCGAACAAAATAACAAAGGACGCGCCGACCGACGCTCCCGACGCGATCCCCAGAATGTACGGGTCCGCCAGCGGATTTCGCAGCACGCCCTGAAACGCGGCCCCCGCCAGAGACAGCAGCATGCCGACCAGCATGGCCAGCGCCACCCGCGGGAAGCGAACCTTCCAAACGATCGATTCCGTATTCGCTTCCCAATCCGCCGAGCCGAACACCCCCCATTCGCGCAGCAGCGCATCCGCCCCGATCCACGAGGCGGCGCGCTCTCCCAGGATGCCCCAGACGACTCTCAGCGGGATCGCGGCGGACCCGAGCGAGACCGCCACAACCACGGAGAGGGCGAGCAGCAGCAGTCCGCCCCCGCCCCACAACGTCAGCTTGCGCATGAATGGCGTCCGTCCGGCACTCGCGGCCGCCGCATCTTGAAGCTCCAGCCGTTCCGCCGTCATGCCGCCCTCACCTCCGTTCGACCGTCTTCAGGCTCCCTCTCATTTTACGAGCTCGGGATAGATCGCTTTCGCCATGTCCACAAGCCCCTTCGTCAGCCGCGGTCCGGGACGGGACAGCATATCCTGATCGAGACCGAATATGGCTTTATTCCGGATCGCCGTGACGTGATCCCAGCCCGCGCGGCTTTCGATGATCTCCTTCAGCGCCTTGCCCGACTGGTAGTCCGTCACGCCATTCGCGAACAGGATCACGTCCGGGTTGGACTGGATGATCGCTTCTTCGCTGATCTGCGTCCAGCCGGTCGTATTCCCCGCCACGTTGACGGCTCCCGCCAGACCGATCAGCTCGTGCATGAACTCCCCTTGGCCGACGGTCCAGCCCGGAGCGAACTCGATGTAGACCTTTTTCTTTTGGTCCTCCTTGACGCCGGCGACCGCGTCCTTCACCTTCTGCACATCCGCTTTCATCTGCGCGACGACCGCCTCGGCTTGATCCTGCACGTCGAAGATTTGTCCGAGCGTCAACAGGTTGGCCATCACGTCGTCCAGCGATTTCGCCTCGAACTTGTACAGAGGAATGCCGAGCGCCCTCAGTTGTTCGACCGCCGGCTGCTTCATCGAGATGCCCGTCAGCACGAGATCGGCGCCCGTCCCGAGGATCGCCTCCGAGTTCGGCTGAACGATGCTGCCCATCTTCGGCTTCGACTTCGCTTCCTCGGGATAGTTATCGAAGTCGGACACCCCGACGACCTTGTCGCCGAGTCCCAAGGCGAACAACGCTTCCGTCTCTGCCGGCGAAGTCGAGACGACTTTGGTCGGCGCCTTGTCGAACGTGAACTCCTTGCCGGTCGCGTCCGTCACCTTCAGCGGATAGGCGGTCTTCTTCGCCGGCGCGCTCGGCTGCGCCGACGCTGCCGTTCCGGCGGTCGGCGAAGGCTGCGCGGAGCTCCCTTGCTGCTCGTCGCCGCCGGCGCCGCACCCCCACAAGCTGACCGCCAGTGCCGTTGCCAATGCCACTTTCCATAACCGTTGCATAACTCTCTCCCTTTCTGCGCATCCGCAGGTAATTTGCAGGAAGAGACGCCGCCGGCCCTTATCGAGAACCCTTCATTCAAACGAAAAAAACCTTCGTTTCCTCACGGATCCGAAGGTCAGCTCCAACAGTTGCCGGCTCCGCATACGCGGTCCGTCCATGCAAGGCCGTACGCCGTCCTGCTCTTGCCGCTCCGGCGCCGGCAAGCGCACGAAAGGCATTCAGCCTCTGATGTCGCCCGATCCTTTTTCGCGAAGGAACCCATGGGTCGTACACCGGACAGGCAGGTCTCCTGGCTGACGGGTCGCCCAAGGCCGAAATGGCCCCGAGCCGAAGCTCTCCCCTTCCCATCCGCTTGCGCGGACAGTGGTTTCGGACAGCTTCCCCCGCATCACAGTGGCGCGACCGCGCCGGATTTTCACCGGCTTCCCTTTTCATTCCGCCCGAACGCTGGCGTGCCGGACGGAAACCTGTCGGTTCTCCTATTCTATTTGCCGCGGTATCTCTTGCTGTTGCTATTATACGGCAATGAGCGAGGAACGCAAGTGTATTTTGCCGCGCGGGCACGCAGCAAGCCAAGAAGCCCTCCCGCCCTTGCCCGGCGGAACGGCTTCTCCGCATCAAGGAATCCGATTTACTTCAGGCACCTTGGGGCAACTGGATCACTGTCAAGAAAGTGGACACAACTTTTATCCTGCCTGGAGTTGCTCATAGTACCTTTTTTCGTACAAATACGGAGTCAGATAACCGATCGACGAATGGATACGGATGCGGTTATACTCCAA
>NZ_VCQZ01000033.1 GCF_005938195.1 Paenibacillus thermoaerophilus | reverse complement strand
CCATGGATATTCTGGAGCAGGCAGAAAGTGACGTACTGGCCTACATGGCCTTTCCCAGGGAGCATTGGCGGCAAATTCATTCCACCAATCCGTTAGAGCGCTTGAATCGGGAGATCCGCCGACGTTCTGATGTGGTAGGGATATTCCCGAATCGAGAATCTGTCATCAGACTGATCGGTGCCATTTTGATCGAGCAGCAGGATGAATGGACCGTCGCACGCCGTTATTTCAGTCTTGAATCCATGACCAAAGTTGTCCAAGGAGAGCAACTCCCCCTTGCATCCACTACGCTCTTGCAGAAGTAAATCTAGGTCACGCGGTAGAAATCGATTTTACACCACTTGACGGGACACTACCCCTCCCCCAGCTAGCGCATCGTTCTCTGATCCTAAAAAGCTCGCAGAAGCCCGTTTATTGAGCTTGGAATTAAAACGATAAAAATTCGCGCTTCTCAATCGCTTCCACGAAAAACGGCGGTTCTTCCCCCGCCGTTCCCCGTTGCCGATGCATATTGGCCAATACGTAGCCAATATGCATTTCTTCTATCACTTCGGCATCTTTGCCTTTCGCTTCCAATAACGAATGGCGCTCCAGAAACGACCACGCTTCGGCCCCCACTTTTTGCTACTCGCTCTTCGACGGTTATTCTTTCGCTTCGATACGGGCGAGCTCCTGGCGCACGAGCGGCGCGACCTTGGTGCCGAGCAGCTCGATGGCGCGCAGCACTTCGCGGTGCGGCATCGTCCCGACATTCACGTGCAGGAAGAAACGCGTAACTCCCAAATTTTTGCGAAGCAGCACGATCTTCTCCGCGACATATTCGGGGTCACCGACATAAAGCGCGCCGCGAAGGCTGCGTGCGGCATCGAATGTTTCGCGCGTATAGGGCGGCCATCCCCGTTCGCGGCCAATCACGTTCATTTGGGCCTGCGTTGGAGGGAAGAACAGTTCGGCAGCCTGTTCGGTCGTATCGGCGACAAAGCCGTGCGAATGCGTCGCGATCGGCAGCGTGTCGGGGTTGTGCCCGGCCCGCGCGGCCGCTTCTTTATACAGTTCGACCAATGGAGCGAAACGTTCCGGCATTCCGCCGATAATGGCCAGCGCGATCGGAAGGCCCAGTTGCCCCGCCCGCACGACCGACTCCGGATTCCCGCCGCTGGCGATCCACACCGGCAGCGGATTCTGAACGGAGCGGGGATAGACGCCGAGATGTTGAATCGGGGGGCGGTGTTTGCCGCGCCAGGTCACCTTTTCCGAGGCTCTGATTTGAAGCAGCAGTTCCAGCTTTTCCTCAAACAGCTCGTCGTAATCGTCCAGGCTGTACCCGAACAACGGAAAGGATTCGATAAACGAACCGCGACCCGCCATGATTTCGGCCCGGCCGTTCGAGATTCCGTCCAGGGTGGCAAAAGCCTGATACACGCGAACCGGATCGTCCGAGGACAGTACGGTGACAGCGCTGGTGAGCCTGATCCGCTTGGTCATGGCCGCAGCCGCCGCCAGGACAACGGCGGGAGCGCTCCCGGCGTAATCGGGCCGGTGATGCTCTCCGATTCCATACACGTCCAGACCGACCTGATCGGCCAGGACGATCTCTTCGACCGCGTTGCGCAGCCGCTCGGCATGGCTGATGGCGGCTCCCGTCACCGGGTCCGGCGTAGCCTCCAAAAAGGTGCTGATTCCGATTTCCATCGGTTTTGCCCGTTCGGCCAATTCGTCTCGCCTCCTTGTATTCTCCATATAGTCTACTATATCTTTTTATGCTTCTCAACTTAAGTAAGTTAAATACCCCTCCAACACCTAGAAAGTGGATGTTTCTGTCTTTGCGGAACCGCCGGCTTGGCAGGGACTTCAATTATTTTTAGGATGAAGGGGTTGTTTCATTAACGATTGACAACCGCTGCTTGAGAGTTTATATTTGACATTGATAATCATTATCATCAAGTCATCTCATTTTCATGCAAGGGGATCTGAACATGAAAAACAAGTGGTTAATTCCTGTGGTTGTGCTGTTGCTGGCCATAATCAGCGCTTGCGGCCGCCAAGCCAGCGATTCATCGCAGCATGCGTCCGCTAGTCCGTCCGCCGACTCCAAGGAAGCGGAGACGAAAACCTATGAATCCGAACAGGGGCCGATCGAGGTTCCGGCTCATCCGAAGCGGATTGTGGCCTTGACGAATGCGCCGAATGTGCTTGCGTTGGGCGGAACGCTGGTCGGGGTGGACCAATGGACGCAAATGAATCCTCTGTTCAAGGATAAGCTGGTGGGCATCGAGGTCGTCGCGGAAGCGGACCTGGAGAAAATTATGGCGTTGGAACCCGATCTGATCATTTCGGGTTCGCATATGAACAATAATGCCGAGCTCGCTAAAATTGCGCCTACCGTTGTTTACACATGGGGCAAGCTGGATTATTTGAGCCAGCAACTGGAGATCGGAAAGCTGCTGAACAAAGAACAGGAAGCGCAAGCGTGGGTCAATGATTTCAAGAAACGAGCGGAAGCGGCGGGCAAGGCAATCAAAGCGAAGTTCGGCGAAAACATCAGCGTGTCGGTGATCGAGACGGATGCGAAAAACTTTTATGTATTCGGAGACAAGTGGGCACGCGGCACGGAGATTTTGTATCAAGCGATGCAATTGAATATGCCTGACAAGGTCAAGAAAGACGCGCTGGGGCCCGGTTATTATCAGCTTTCTCAAGAGGTTCTGCCGGAATATGCGGGCGACTTCATCGTGCTCAGCAGAGATCCGGAGAGCGACAAATCCTTTATGGATTCGGAAGTGTGGAAGAAGATCCCCGCCGTCAAGAACAACCGTGTCATCGAGATCAATACGAAAGCTTCGACCTACAGCGACCCGGTGACACTTGAGTATTTGCTCGAAATTTTCAAGAAAGGTTTCCTGGGCAAAGAGTAGGCCCAAGAGCGCTTCTAAATCGTGGGGAGACACCTTCAGCGGGTGTCTTCTTTTTGGTTGATCGGTTCGAACCGCAGCGGCGTCCGGGATGAGATGCTTGTGGACTTCTGCCGATAACCATCATATACATATAGCAAAACGTATTTAATTCTATAAATAATAGTGGTACACTAGAACAAGATTAAATTTAGTTTAGAAGAGATGGAAGACGATGTCGTGCAGGGGCTTGCTGTGACGCCTAAGCAGGAGCGCCCACATCCTTTCTGTAAATCATCTTAGGGTAATAAGGATGGTATAAATGAGCAACATACATGCGAAAACAGACGTGATCTTGATCGGTGCCGGCATTATGAGCGCGACTTTGGGAACATTACTGAAAGAGTTAGCACCGGAATGGGAAATCAAAGTGTTTGAGAAACTCGCAAACGCAGGAGAAGAAAGCTCCAACGAATGGAATAATGCGGGTACGGGCCATGCTGCTCTGTGCGAGCTTAATTATACACCCGAAAAATCTGACGGATCTGTAGATATTAGCAAAGCTATAAAAATTAATGAACAGTTTCAGCTTTCAAAACAGTTTTGGTCTTATCTTGTAAACAGCAATTTGATTCGTAATCCGCAGGACTTTATCATGCCAATTCCTCATATGAGTTTCGTACAAGGGGAAAAAAATGTATTGTTTTTGAAAAAGCGTTTCGAAGCTCTGTCAAAAAATCCCTTGTTCCAAGGAATGGAATTTTCCGATGACCCTGAAAAACTAAAGGAATGGGTTCCGCTTATCATGGAAGGCCGTACATCGAATGAACCGATAGCGGCAACAAAAATTGACTCTGGAACGGATGTCAACTTTGGCGCTTTAACGCGCTTATTGTTTGATCATTTAAAGAGACAAAACGTCGAGATAAATTACAAGCATCGTGTTCAGGATATTAAACGTGCTCGCGACGGCTCATGGGAAGTGAAAGTGCATGATATCGATCGCGGTAAAATCGAATACCATACGGCAAAATTCGTCTTTATCGGCGGCGGGGGCGGAAGTCTGCCTTTACTGCAAAAAACCGGTATTCCGGAGTCCAAACATATTGGCGGATTCCCGGTAAGCGGACTGTTTATGGTATGTAACAATCCGGAGGTTGTCGCGAAGCATCATGCAAAAGTCTACGGTAAAGCTAAGGTTGGCGCTCCTCCCATGTCCGTTCCGCATCTGGATACAAGGTATATCGACAACAAAAAATCATTGTTGTTTGGACCGTTTGCCGGCTTCTCGCCCAAGTTCTTAAAAACGGGTTCAAATTTCGATTTGATCCGTTCCGTAAAACCGAATAATGTCCTCACGATGCTGGCGGCAGGCGTAAAAGAGATGGCATTGACAAAATACCTGATCCAGCAATTGATGTTATCGAATGAACAGCGCATGGAAGAATTGCGCGAGTTTGTTCCGAACGCCAAAAGCGAGGATTGGAGTATAGTGGTAGCGGGCCAACGTGTGCAAGTGATTAAAGATACGGAGGCCGGCGGTAAAGGAACACTTCAATTTGGTACGGAAGTGATTAGTTCCGCTGATGGCTCGGTAGCTGCATTGCTCGGCGCTTCTCCGGGTGCTTCTACTGCCGTTCACGTCATGCTTGAGGTATTAGAAAAGTGTTTCCCGCAACATATGAAAAAGTGGGAACCGAAAATAAAAGAAATGATTCCTTCTTATGGCGTATCACTCGCGCAAAACCCGGAGCTTTTCCAAGAAATTCATACGCTGACAGCGCGGACGCTCGGCTTAGAGGGAAAACAAACCAGCGAATCCGAAAAAACCCTTCAATTGCAAGAAGCATAAATTGCCGTTTCGGCAAATTTATGCTTTTTTTATTTCACTGCCATTTTCCAATGGTGATAATAGTGTCTATTCACGCTGGCCTGAGAAATCATCCTCAGGGTCACTTGTTGATCGGGTGCATCATTTGGCCTTCAAAACCCTCAAAACCATATCGGCATCGGGCATCGGACAATCCTTCCACTGGATTTTGCTGATGGCCAGACCTTGGATAAGGGAATAGTACAAGACCGCCAATTTCACAGGATCATCCGGCATGATTTCTCCGGCTTGTTGACCGGCTTGGATTAAGGGCAATGTGGCTTTGATGGCTGAAAACGCAAGCCCATCGTCCATCATTTGTTTGACTTCCTCCGGGATGGCATCGGATGTAAAAGCTTGCATCATGATCAGAAAGAGATAAGCCCCCTCGCCGGAAATATTCTGCAAAATCATATTCGTCATCCAACGCAATTGCTGCAGGGGAGAACCCTCTTGTTGTTGAGCATACTGGATGACGAGGGTTGACCCTTGCAACGCCTTTTTGACCAGTGTGGAGAAAATCTCTTCCTTGGATTTGAAATAATGATAAACCAGACCGTGGCTAAATCCCGCTTCGGCGGCGATATCGCTGATTTTGGCGGCAGCCATGCCCCTGCGGGCGAACACTTTTAAGGCTGCTTGAAGAATCTGCTCCTGGCGTTCGTCCCGGATTTGTTGATTTTGTTCTTCCGTTCTTGGCATACGCTATTCCTCCGTTTACTTGTTGGCGGTATACATTTTGGCGAAGATTTTGCCCTTCCAGGGCATTTTGTCCAGAACCCGCATATTCCAATAAAAAAGGCGCTTCAGCATGATGCTTTTGTTTAGTTTCTCCATAGCTTTTTCTTGCCGAACCTGGCCTTCCTGCAGCTTGTTGATCTCATCCCGCCGCATCTGTTCGAACGCCATCAATTTCGCGCGGGAGTAGTCTTGGCTTTGAAGGGCATCCCAGAGGATCGGAGCAAGCACCTCGGAATCTTTCATCGCTGCATTGACGCCGATTCCGCCCGCCGGGCTCATCGTATGCGCGGCGTCACCCATGATAACCAAGCCGTTCTTCACCCAGGTTTCGCATTTGCAGCTCTGAACGGGCAGGCATATAAAATCGTTCCAATCCCGAATGTGCCGATCGACAAATGGTTTTAATTCCGGCGCGGCTTTCAGTAACGTATCGATAAAAGGTTGGAAATGCTGCTTTCGGAGAGCAGGGAACGATCCTTCGGGAATTTGCCAACCAATCTGTATGAAACCGCCGGTGCAGGCGAACAGGGTAATTTGCGTACGGTTCGCGAGTACAATCCGCATCGTCGGCTCCCAATCGGACGGAGCGGGAATTTTCGCCCACAGCACATCGTAACCATGCTTCGCGATTTGTGTGGGAATGTTGGCCAGTTTTCTTACGATGGAATGCCTGCCATCCGCCCCAACGACAATTTTGCTGCGAACCTCCACTTCTCCGTCTTTGCTTTTCGCCTTTAACCCGACCACTTGGTCTTGCTCGACGATCAACTCCGTGACGGTTGTTTTCATGAGCAGTTGAAAGCAACCGGTTTGCTGTGCTTCCTCAATGAGCACGCGGAGCAGGTGCTTGTGGGGGAAGTGAATGCCGACATGTTCGATGCCGAACAGGTCCGGCGTAACGGACATGACTCTTCTGGTGCCGTCGAAAAATTCGACCCTTGACATAGGCAAAATCCCCAGTTCCCGAACCTTATCAAAAAGCCGGTATTTTTTCAATAACGTCTCCACATCTCCATGAAGGTGTTCGCCGCGGAATTCGCGGTCGAGTTCCTCATGGCGTTCGATCAGCAGCGTGTTGATCCCTTTTTTGGCCAGCAGAAATCCAAGGAATGCGCCCGCAGGCCCTGCGCCGACAATACATACGTCAGCCTGATAGAGAGTCATTCGTCATCCACCTCTTATTTTTGATTGAATAACAAGTCAACCAAAACCACAACCAAACTGTATTACACTTTTTTCTAAAAGTCAATAGGGGCGAGGGGATTCGTGCGGATAAAAAATAAAACCGCCTCCCTTACGCTTATCGCGAAATGCCGGGGCGGCGGTATATTGCTGAAGGTCTCGGTCAACCTATCGTATGAATCGTTCCATGCTTGAGGACTTGCCGGATCTGAACGGATTTCGTTTCCTTGTTCCATCGGAACAAGATCAAGTCCGCCATAGCTCCGGTTTCCATCCTCCCTTGCGAAAGTCCGATTAACGTTGCCGGTCGTACTGTGGCCATTTGTAACGCTGCGGCCAGATCGGTCTCCAGCGCACGATACATATGCTGCACGCAGTCCATCAAGGAGACGGCCGCTCCCGCCAAGAGCAGCGGGTTGTCGGCCATTTGCAGCCTTCCCGTCTCCAACAGTTCGACGCGCCCTCCGACATGGGTGTTGTAAATGCCGGGAGGCAAACCCGCCAGATGTACGGCGTCGCTGACCAACACGAGACGGTCTTGCTTGACCGCGCTGATCACCTTCAATACGGAGGCGTGAAGATGATGGCCGTCCGCGATCACGCTGGCCCACAATCGGTCTTCCGCCAGTTGGCTCCAGATGTAATTCGGATGCCTCGGCAGTTGGGGATGAGCGCCGTTGCCCAGGTGCGTGGACATGCGGGCGCCCGCTTCCGCCGCCCGTCCGATTTCTTCAGGGCTGGCCGCGGTATGGCCCACGCTCGCCACAATGCCGTGACGAACGAGCTGCTCGATAAACGAGATGGCGCCGGGACGCTCGGGCGCAAGGGTGACCAGCTTGATGCGGTTGCCCGAAGCTTCCTGCCATTTCATGAACTCCGTCCAATCGGGATCTTTGATATGGGCTTTCGGATGCGCTCCGCGCGGTCCGTCCAATTCCGATAAATAAGGTCCTTCCAGATGGATGCCGGCCACCATACGGTCGACCAGCGGGTCCTGTTCGCAAGCCAACCGAATGGCGGTCATGCTGTCGAGGATTTGCTCAAATCCCGCCGTAATGATCGTTGGAAAAAAAGTAGTCGTCCCTGTCCGAAGAACAGCTCTGGACATTCGAATGACGGCTTCCACGCGTGGCTCCATCGGGACGCCGGACAGATTCAGGTCGTAACCGGCGAATCCGTTGATTTGCAAATCGATCAGCCCCGGAGCGATCCACAGCTCCTCCTCCCGAGCATCGAATCCGCCGGCAGCCGATATCGAGCGGATTTTGCCGTCATGGATGCGTACGGCGACCGGCTCATGGGTGAATAGATGCCTGCCGCGGATTTCATAGCTATCCCCGTTTGCCACGTGTATCCCCCTCATCGTATGCCCCGATCGCCGCCCGGAGCGTTGACGCTCATCCCGGACGGAGATCCATCGGCTTCCGAATCCGATCT
The DNA here is from genome assembly GCF_005938195.1 of Paenibacillus thermoaerophilus. Lineage (GTDB taxonomy): Bacteria > Bacillota > Bacilli > Paenibacillales > Reconciliibacillaceae > Paenibacillus_W > Paenibacillus_W thermoaerophilus. The sequence continues at coordinate 19,976 of NZ_VCQZ01000033.1, read as the reverse complement.
TTCATGCCGTTCGGTCCGGCCGATTCGCCGACAACAGCTCGATCGCGAGCAGCACGTTTCGGATAATGTGATAAGGATCTTTAACCGGCAGAGCGACCAGCTTCTGTACCGGCTCTCCTTGCCGGTCGCGGATTTGAATCCACTCTCCGACGGATCGGTCGGGGTTCGGGAACGTCCGGAAGACGTAGTCGTGCGTCCGTTCATAGTAGTCCCAAAACACCTGTTCGTGTGTCATCCGATAGGCCAGAAGCAGCGTGTACAACGCTTCGGAGTGCGGCCACCAAATCTTCATGTCCCACGTATCCCGAATTAACGCTTCAAACCGGTCCCCGATCAACCGGCCTTGAGGCTGCCCCCCGCCGTAATCGACATACCGGTACAATCCCCCGAATTCTGGGTCCCATCCGATCTCGAACGAACGCTTCACCACTTCCGCCGCTTTCCCGACCAGATCGGGCCGTCCCGTTTTCTGCGCTTCCGTCATGACAAACCACATGCATTCGATCGCGTGTCCCGGCGTAAGATGTCTGGCCAATAACGTATCGCGGAGAGAGGCGTCTTCGGCCAGCAGCTCCGTGACAAGGCCGTCCGGACGGACAAATCGGTTCATCACCTTGTCCATATATCCGACGCTTTTGTTGCGGATCTCGGCGGATTCCGCATGCTCCATTTGTTGCAGCGCGTCGGCCAGCTCCTGGGACACGTTCAGCATAATCATGGAGAACGAGTGCGCCGCATAACCGGGCGGAACCGGATACGGTTCGCTTCTGGCGTCTCCCGAGGCCAGCCTTTCCTCGATGCGCCGGTACAGCTTCAACGCGCGTTCCAAAGTCGCGCGGTCTCCCGCCGCTTTGGCATATTCGGCAAATCCCAGGACGACGAAGCAATCCGCATAAAAGCTTGTATCGAAGCCCTGCCCCGGAACGGGCTCGATCATCTCCCCGTCTTCCGACAGCACATAGGCGCAATTCCCGTTATCCAGAAAGACATGGCGGTTCAGAAACTCCACGGTTTTGGCGGCATGCTCCAGATATAAAGCGCCGTCTCCCTCAAGCGTCCGGTCCTGGCACATCGCGGCCATTCTGGATAACAGCCATATAAATCGTCCTTGGGACCACGTGTATTTGTCCGTGCCGACTCTTTCCGTCCCCGTATTGTTGAAGCAGGTATACACGCCTCCCCGTTCCCGGTCGAGAGCGCGCAGCCAAAACGGCAGCAATACCTCGTTCAGGTGGTTTTTATAAAACGCCAACAACCGATCCACGCTAGACCCCTCTTTCCGGGTGTTCCCCTGGGTGAATGGCCTCCTCGAAGCGCCGAGGTTCGTTACAGATATAAAGCGCTCTCGCGATCGAGATACAAATAACACCGATTGGCTTTGCGCAAGATGGATGCCGGGCAAGAAACGTCGATCGGCCCGTAAACCGTCTCGCGAACCGCGCGGCTTTTCCGGCTGCCGGGGACGGTACAGAAAATGGCCGGCGCAGCCATAATCGACGGGATGGTTAACGTCAACGCTTCGGTCGGGACCTCCTCCAGCGCCGCGAAGCATCCGTCGTTCACCTGCTGCTGTCTGCTTGTTTCATCCAAGGCCACAACCTTTACGGCCTGCGGATCTTCGAAATCCGCCACGTGGGGATCGTTAAAGGCTATGTGTCCGTTCTCCCCGATCCCGATACAGGCGATATCCAGCGGGGTTTGTTTCAGCAGTTCGGCGTAACGCTTGCATTCTTGCTGCGGATCGTTTAACCCGTCCAAGGCGTGAAACACGTGCGGAGTTCTGTAATTGAACAGTTGGTCGCGCAAAAACCGGGAGAAGCTCTGGGGAGCCTCCTGGGAAAGGCCGATGTATTCGTCCAGATGAAAACCATGAATCCGATCCCAAGGAACATCCTCCATGCGGCGGAGCGATTCGAGAAAATCAAGCTGCGACGGAGCGGAAGCGAATACGATCGAAACAAAGTCCTTGCTCTTTAAAACCTGCCGGATATGGGCGGCCAGATCATGCGCCACCGCTTCTCCCATCTGTGTCCGGGATTCGTACCGTCTGATTTCAAGGTTGCCCACGTTTAAATTGTCCATAGCGACCTTCCGTTTCTTCAGGATTGATGAAGCCGTTTTACCGAATTTCGCGTGACGAGTTTCACGTCAAATACCTTTTGCTTGAATTCCCTGGTTTCGCCGTCAAAGATACGTTCGAATAAAATGCGGGCCAATGTTTTGCCGGCTTCGTAGGTCGGAATCGATACGGTCGTCAGCGGGAACAGCATCATGTCGATATCGTCAAAACCGATGACCGACAGGTCATCCGGCACCTTTAATCCGGACTGTTCCAGCGCCTTGATCACCCCCATCGCAATCACATCATCGAAACAAATGAGCGCTGTCGGGCGACGATCCATCTGCAGGACCCTCTGTCCGATCTCTACTCCGTCCATGAAGCTTTGCGCTTCATGAAACACATAATCGGGGTTTAGCGTCAGTCCGTTGGCGACCAACGTATCCTTAAAGGCGGAATATCTCATCTTGGATGCCCGGGACGTGCGAAGACCCGTTATGAAACCGATCTGCGTATGCCCGTTCTCAATGAGATGTTCCGCGGCCTGGCGCCCTCCGCTGTAATCGTCGAATTCCACCCAGTCGCAATCCAATCCGGGGATTTTTCCCAACAACGCAAAAGGCAGTGACTTTCGTTTTAATTCATAAATATGATCGAAAGTAACTTCCTCCAGCAGCGGTGCGATGATAAGCCCGTCCACCCGTCTGCCCACCATGGCCTCGATTTGATTGATTTCGGCTTCGTGGTCTTCGCCGCTGCTGCATAAAAATACGGTATAGCCGAATGCGTTGGCGATCTCTTGCACGCCTTTGGTTATTTGATTATAGAACGGATTGGTGATGTCTTTGATGACCAGCCCGATCGTTTTGGTGAACTTGGATGTAAGCCCTCTGGCAATTTCATTCGGCACGTATCCGTACTGTTCCGCCGCTTTTAACACTTTTTGCCGCGTTTTTTCGGAAAATCCGCTTTTATTGTTCAGGACGCCGGATATCGTGCTTTTGGCGAGTCCGGTCATTTTAGCCAAATCGGCTATCGTCACGTTCATAACCATCGACCTCAAATGATTGTACCGGTTCAAAAATCAGGTTTATGCCTTTTGGTTTGTTAAATAGATCAAGTATTTGAACCGGTTCAAATGATTTGCTTCCAATTATAGGCGCTTGCCCAAGCGGTTGTCAACGAAAAAAAGCCCGATCCACGAGCCGCGCGCGGGAAGGGGAGCCGAGCGAACATTAAAAAAGGACGCACGGCAATCCTCGCGAATCCGTGCCGCTCGAGTCGAGCCATTTCAAAATTCCTCGCGTGAATGTGGTCACCGGGGCGTTTTGAAATGGCTCTTTAATTTTTAACGGCAGCGGCGTACCGGGTCTCCTCATTTATCCGACAGCCACGTTTTACCTGTTCTTCTGCCCGACATCGCTGTTTATCTCCGCGCGAAAATCCCATAATATAAGACTTTGGAGGTATAATCGTAAAGTATACGGGCGCAGAGGGGAATTTTCTGGATAAATCTGTTTGAGGAGACTTTTGTTATATGAATAAGAAAGCATTGGTCGTTTTTAGCGGTGGGCAAGACAGCACAACCTGCTTAGTCTGGGCGTTAAAAAAATTCGAGCAAGTCGAAGCCGTTACGTTCAACTATAATCAAAGGCATTCCCATGAACTCGAAGTGGCTGCCGACATAGCGCGGCACTTTCAGGTGAAGCACCACATCCTGGATCTGGGCTTGTTGAATCAGCTTGCTCCTAACGCTTTAACGCGGGATGATATCGCGATCGAAGCGGGCAAGGATGGAAGGTTGCCGACTACTTTTGTCGACGGCCGCAATATGTTGTTTCTTACGTTTGCCGCCATACTCGCCAAGCAGTCGGATTGTCATCACCTCGTCACGGGCGTGTGCCAGACGGATTTCAGCGGTTATCCCGATTGCCGGGACATTTTTATCAAATCGCTAAATGTGACGTTAAACTTGTCGATGGATTACGAGTTTGTCATTCATACCCCGTTGATGTGGCTGAATAAACAAGAAACGTGGCGGTTGGCGGACGAATTGGGGTATTTCGATTACATTCGCGAGAACACCTTGACTTGTTATAACGGCGTGATGGGCAGCGGTTGCGGCGAATGCCCGGCTTGCGAATTGAGGAACAGAGGCTTGCAGCAGTACTTGGAAATCCGAAATCAGGTGAACCGACATGATGAATGAAGTATCCGTATGCAAAATGTTTACGTTTGATGCCGCGCATCAATTGGTGGGTCATAACGGAAAATGCGCGAATGTGCACGGGCATACGTATAAGCTCGAGGTTGTGTTAAAAGGAAAGACGGTAAAGGAAGCGGGAGTTTCCGACGAGGGCTTTCTGATGGATTTCAGCGACTTGAAAAAAATCGTGAAGGAGCGGATCATCGACCCGTTGGACCATGCTTTTCTGGCGATGGGCAACGAAGCCGTTCTGGAAACCCTGCAACGGACAAATGCCAAGGTCGCTCTGCTCGGTTTCCGCACGACCGCGGAAAATTTGTCTTCTTACATTTGCCATCAGTTGAAATCGGCCGGTTTGCCCGTCTATTCCGTCAAGCTATGGGAGACGCCCACCGCATGGGCGGAAGTGTTGGCTTCCGAAATACCGGATCAAGGCCCCGCATACCGGGTATATGGAGGGTGTGATTTTGAGTAAGATTCCCGTCATCGAAATATTCGGGCCGACCATTCAGGGGGAAGGTTCGGTAATTGGCGTAAAGACCATGTTCGTTCGCACTTACGGTTGCGATTACCGCTGCGCATGGTGCGACTCCGCCTTCACCTGGGACGGTTCGGCCAAAGACCAGGTGCGCATGCTGGAGGCTTCGGAGATTGTTTCGGAACTCGCGGCTCTTGCCGCGGGGAATTTCGAATGGGTCACGATATCGGGCGGCAATCCGGCCTTAATCGGGCAACCTATACAGGAGTTGGCGGATCAATTGCACCAACTCGGCATCAAGGTTGCGGTGGAGACGCAGGGAAGCAAATGGCAGGACTGGTTCAGGTCCGTGGATGTTCTTACGCTTAGCCCCAAGCCGCCAAGTTCGCGTATGCATACGGATTGGAGCGTGTTGGACCGCATCATCGAACAAATGCCTTCCGGTACGTCCAACCTCAAGGTTGTGGTGTTCGACGACGAGGACTACCGGTATGCCAAGACGGTTCACCGGAGGTACCCGGATATTCCGTTCTTTTTGCAGGCGGGGAACAGCGATGTTCAGGAAGAAGGGAATATTTCGGATCGATTGCTCAAGAAGCTGAATTGGCTCATGGATAAAGTGATTGCGGACCCCGACATGAATGATGCGCGGACGCTCCCTCAATTGCACGCTTTGGTCTGGCATAACAAGCGGGGGAAATAAGGCGCAAAGTTCCGGAGCGCCCGGAATCCGCAAAAGGTGGCATTTAAGGACAATAAAAAGCAAGATCAGTTAAAATTAAAGCAATTATGGTTATGAGCGGGGGTTGAAATTATGGTATGATCTGCCTGAGAGCGTTAACATCAGAAAAGGGAGTGCCAAGATGAGGAAAAGCAGCAGGTCGATCATGTTCATTCTACTTGCAGTGGCGTTAACTTTTGCACTAGCTGCATGTTCCGGAGGGAGCGACTCGAAATCCAGCTCCGCGGGCGGGAAAGGTTCCGACGCGAAGAAGGAAGTGACGCTCGATTACTTGTGGTTTACGGATGGAATCGAAGGCGACGTAATGAAAGGAATCATTGCGGATTACCAAAAAGAAAATCCCCACGTGAAGATCAATTTGATCGAGGTTGCTTATAAAGATCTGCAGACGAAGCTGAAAACGATGATTGCCGGCGGCAAACCGCCCGCATTGGCGCGTATGACCGATACCGGGCTGTTCGCGAATCAGGCGCTTGATTTGACGCCGTATGTCGGCAGCGTAGAGTCTTTCACGTCGCAGTTTGTCGACTCCATCAAGCCTTATTATGTCGTAGACAACAAAATTATCGCGGGTCCGATGGACGTTACGGCCAACGGCATCATCTACAACAAGACCCTGTTCCAAAAAGCCGGCGTGCAGGTGCCGACTTCCCCGGACAACGTCTGGACGTGGGACGAGTTTACCGCGGCAGTCAAACAAGTAATGGAAAAAGGCGGCGCCAAATACGGGCTGGTCTGGGACCTTACTCCTCACAGATGGTCGACCCTGCTGTATCAATTCGGCGGCAGCATGATCAGCGCGGACGGCAAAAAAGCGGCCATCAACAGCCCGGAAGGCGTGCAAGCGCTGGAATACTTTGTGAAGCTGCATAATGACGGCATCATTCCGAAATCCGTCTGGTTGGGCTCCGAGAACCCGAACAACCTGTTCCGTTCCGGCACGGTAGCGGTCCACATGGCAGGAAACTGGATGCTCAGCAACTATAAGGACATCAACAACTTCGAGTGGGGCGTCACCTACATGCCGAAGCAAAAAGTCCGCTCTTCCGTACCGGGCGGCAAATACGTCATGGCCTTCAAAGGAACCGGCGTAGAGAAAGAGGCGGCGGAGTTCATCAAATACCTGACCTCCAAAGAAGTGAACGCCAAATACAACAGGGATTCGCTGTTCATCAGCCCGCGCAAGGACAACGCGAAGCTGGACTATTCGTTCGGCAAAGAGATGTTCGAAGTGTTCGCGAACGAACTGGCCAATACGTCCGAGCTTGCGGCTAACGACTGGTCCAGACAAGAAGTTGTGACGAAGTTCTCGACCGATCTGAAAAACAACATCATCGAAGCGATTGCCGGCAAAACTTCGGCAAAAGACGCTCTGGACAAAACGGCCCAACTGATCGACAAGGCCATCAGCGAGCAAGGAAAGTAATTTCGCAGAAGCATATAAGTTCCCAGCGGGGTTGCCGGACGGCAGCTCCGCTTTTCATATGGCAAGAGTCCATCGCGCAGCGGCGGGCTTTTATTTTTTGGGATATTTTTCGTATTCAGGGCTCCTATTGAACAGCAATATTTATTAAACTTACGGCAATTTTTGTGCATACCGTTACGGACATCTATGCTAGAATCAACATGAAACGTTTTCAGCATGAATAGGCGGTTTGGCCTTTGCATCGATGATTAGGGGGGATAAGAAGTTCATGGCACATCACGCACATTTTCCCACCAATAAGGCGTTGAAGCGGGAACGCATCTATATCCGCCATCATGTAACGGAATGGCAGAACAGTTGGCCGCTCCACACGCATGACGGTTATGAAATCTTTTTTTTTCTTCAAGGCAACGCCAATTTCATCATCGGCAACGAGATTTATCAGTTGCAGCCTGGCGATATGTTGCTGTTTAGCGGTGATGTGCTCCATCGTCCGAATCCGATGCGGGATACTCCGTATATCCGGAGCTACGTCAATTTTACGGCGGATTATATCCAGGAATTGGCCGGGGATGATTTGCAGGCAAAGCTTATGAATTTGTTTGCCAACCCGAACGGATTGCTGATCCGATGGGATGAACAAGGCGTAAAAGAAGTGGATCACTACTTTGCGATGATGTATAACGAGCGGGAGAAAGAAGCGATCGGGCACGAATTTATGCTGCAGAGCCTGATGGTGCAGCTCTTGCTTAAAATTTACCGGAAGTCGAAAGACGTATATTCCCTCCTGACGGCTTCGACTCAATCGCAGAAAGAGACGAATGTGCGCCGGATCTTAATGTATCTCAACCAAAATTACAAAAAGTCCTTCACTTTGGAAGACTTGGCCGGGGCCATGCATTTGAACAAATATTACATGTGCCATTGCTTCAAAGAGGTGACGGGAATCTCGATCAACAACTATATCACGCGCAAGCGGATCGACGAGGCCAAGAAGCTGCTTCGATTGTCGGATGAGCCGGTCGGGATTATGTCCGAGAATCTCGGATTCAGCAATCCGATTCATTTCAGCCGCATGTTCAAGCAGTATGCCGGCGTTTCTCCGCAGACGTACCGCAAGACGCACCGGGAGTAAGAGGCCGGCGAGGCGGAATCCGAACAAGCACGAAGTGATCGAAGAAAGGAGAGGATCTGGGTGTCGCAGGCATTCGCCAAACAAATGAGCAATTCGCAGTCCTCGTGGAAAAAGGAAAAATGGAAGAGGCTGCTCGCGCCGTATTTGTTTATTCTGCCTAATCTCGTTATCTTTTTAACGTTTATTGTGATCCCTGCCATTGTAGGCTTTGTTTATTCCTTCCATAAGTATGACGGACTCAATGAAATGGAGTTCCTGGGCTTTGACAATTACATCGAAGTTCTGCGCAACGAAGAATTCTGGTCGGCGTTGGGACGCACCGGGATGTACGCCGCAGTGGTTGTTCCCGGGATCTATGTCTTGGCGCTTGGCATCGCGATCCTGCTGATTCGAGAAGTAAAATTGAAAGGGCTTTTTCGCGCCAGCATTTATTGGCCGACCATGATCTCGTACATTATTGTCGGCTTGACCTGGAAGTGGATTTTCGGAGATACCTTCGGCATTTTGAACTACTTGCTGGACAAAATGGGCTTCGAGCCGATCCCTTGGCTGACCGACCCGTTCTGGGCGAATTTGTCCGTCGTCATCGCCACGTTGTGGTCCAGAGTCGGATTTTTCATGGTGATCTTTATCGCCGGACTTCAATCGATTCCGACCGATATGTACGAAGCCGCCAATCTGGACGGCGCGTCCAAATGGAGAACGTTCTGGAACATTACGCTGCCGCTGCTCAAGCCGACCAGCGTGCTTGTGCTGATGGTGTCGATTATCGACGCATTTAAGGCTTATCCGCTTATGTATGCACTTACGGGCGGGGGCCCCGGCAAGGAAACCACGTATATCGTGCAGTACATCTATGAAATCGGTTTTACGAAACAGGAGCTTGGGTTGGCGAGTGCCATGTCGGTCATTCTGTTTGCGATCATCGGCATTTTCTCGGCGCTGCAATTCCGTCTCTCCAAAGGAGGAGCGAACGAATGAGAAAAGCAAAATGGGGAACGTATGCGATCCTTTTTGCCATCACCTTGATCTGGCTATTCCCTGTCCTTTGGACCGTGCTGTCTTCCTTCAAGACGCAAGACGATTTGTATCGTTGGCCGCCTGCCCTGATTCCGCCGACCTTCTCGCTCGAGCACTTCGTTGCCGCTTTTGAGAAAGGGAATTTCGGGACTTATTTCATGAACAGCACGATCGTCACCATAACGTCCACGCTGCTCCTGCTTCTGATCAACGCGATGGCAGGATTCGCTCTGGCGAAATATCGGTTCAAAGGCGATTCGATTCTTCTGATCGGATTCATTTCCACCTTGATGATTCCGCTTGAGGTCATCATGATTCCGATCTTTAAAGTGATATCGTTCTTGGGGCTGTACAACAGCCTGCTCGGCATCATTATTCCGCCGGCGGCTACGCCCACCGGGGTGTTCCTGATCCGCCAATACCTGCTGTCCGTTCCGGACGAGCTGCTGGAAGCGGCCCGCATGGACGGCGCGGGGGAATGGAAAATTTTCTGGCGCATCATTCTGCCGATTGCCAAGCCGATTATTTCCGTGCTCGCGATCTTCTCGTTTATGTGGCGTTGGGACGACTTCTTGTGGCCGCTCATCGTCATTAACAATCCTGAAAAATATACGATCCAGCTTGCATTGTCCAACTTTATCGGGGAGTACAATGTGGACTGGGGAAGCTTGCTCGCCATGTCCACCATTACGATGATTCCGGTGCTTGTCGTATTTCTGCTCTTTCAGCGTCAATTCGTACAAGGAATCGCCACATCAGGTATGAAAGGATGATCCGGGATGACAACCGGCGACAACCGCTTGACGTATTCTCCGTTGCCGTTGCGGCATCAAGTCATCAATCGATGGCTGCTTAGCGGCATCTTCACCCGTAACGTTCGCTTCGAGCCCATGACGATGGAAGGGGACGTCAACGACTGGCTGATCAAAGGCTTTTCCATCCATGAGAACCCGTGCCGCAAGGAATTTGTCGATCAGAGACGGGCATCCGTGCCGGAGCTTCCGTTCGCGGCGCCGCCCGCTCCGGGGGACAGCGTATCGCTCTGGGGTTCTGAAGCGAGATGGGACCTTTATTTTCCGTGGGGGAACCCGCGCGTAGAAGAGTCCGGCTTTTATTACGTGCCGACGCATATGCTCCGATATGGCTATACGGTCATTGTCAGTCCGACCGCGCACCAGGCGGTGTTCAATCTGAAGACGTGCGGCGGAGTGGCGTTATGGGTGAACGGCCGTCTGGTCTGCGACTTCACGCCTTTCACCCGCAATATCGAGCAACAGACGCAGGTGGAAGTCGAGCTTCAAGCGGGAGAGAATACGTTCGTCGTCTGTCATGAGGATCTGGCGGAGCGCGACACGCTGTATCATTTTACGCTGGAATATACGGGAACCGAATCGCTTGAAATCCGAATCCCGCTTACGGATTCGGAGACGGCGGAGGCTGTGTTGCGGATGGAAGAAGCTCTCGGAAGAGCTTATTTCCCGAAAGACAACGCGACCGACGAGGAGATTCGGATTGTCTTCGAACAGCCATTCAGCGAAAAAATCTCGTTTGACGTGAATTACGTCAGCTTCTTCGACGGCAAGTACTCGATGAGGCGGGAGCTTGAGCCCGGACAACAATACCTGGTCCTGGGCCATACCGACGATTTCGGAATCGACTATAAATACTTTGAATTGGTGACGCGGATCGGCCAAGCCGCGATCCGGAAGCCGTTCGGGATCGAGCTGTATAACAGCCGGTTCCAGCCCCGGAACAGCAGAGAGATGACGGTGGCGGAACGCAAACGGGTGGCGCTGGAATGTGTGGCCGAGCTTGGAATCCCGAATATCCATACGGCCATCGCCAAGCTGAAAACCGGGGGATCTCCCGAACAATCCCGGGAGATGATCCTGAAGGGGCTTGTCGGCATTCGCGAGAGACGCGATTGCGCCGACTTTTACCTGATCGCCTTGTTCCGGTTTTGGCGGGATTACCGCGACAGCGGCTTGTTCGACGAAGACTTTTGGGCGCAGATCAAGGACACGATCCTCGGCTTCCGCTATTGGATCGACGAGCCGGGTGACGACGTCATGTGGTTTTTCAGCGAGAACCATGCGCTGTTGTTCCATAGCTGCCAACTGCTGGCCGGCCAGTTGTTCCCGGACGACGTGTTCGTTAACAGCGGCGAGACGGGCGTCCAAAGGCGGGAGAAAGCGGAGCGGCAACTGCTGGAGTGGTTCGACCGTTTCTTCGCCGAAGGGTTGGCCGAATGGAATTCCAATGCCTATATTCCGATCGACTTCCTGGGGCTCATCCAGCTTCACGATCTGGCGGAGCTGCCGGCCTTGCGGGAGAAGGCCAAGCAGGCGATGGATCTGCTGTACTTCTACATGGCCGCCGAAGCTCATGAAGGTTATTTGACCTCGACGTTTGGCCGCAGCTACGAGAAGGAGCTGCTCGGCAACCATGCCGCCGGCACGACTTCGCTGATCTGGGTCGGTTACGGCGTGGGCAATGTGAACAGCACCGCCTTCAACGTATCGGTGTATTTGTCGGATTACGAGCCTCCGCGCGAATATGCCGGGTTGACCGAGCTGAAGCCCGAGGAGGAACTGGAGTTCCGGCTCGAACAAGGAAAAGACGGGTACGCGAAGCTCATCCACTACCGGACGCGTTCGTTCGTCCTGTCGAGCATTTCCGACTTCCGCCCGGGCATGAAGGGCTATCAGGAGCATGTGCTGCATTTGGCGTTGTCCCCCGAAGCGCAAGTATGGGTCAACCATCCGGGAGAGATTTATCCTCACGGATCGGGACGGCCTTGCTTCTGGGCAGGGAACGGCTGCCTGCCCAAGGTCGGACAATACAAGGGGCTGGGGGTCCTGTTGTTTGACATCGATCCCGCGCATGACGCCGATTACACGCACGCCTACTTCCCGACCCATGCGTTTACGCGTGTGGAGCAGCGCGGCTCGTGGTTCTTCGGCGAGCGGGAAGGCGCTTATGCCGCGGTATATGCCGCGAACGGGCTTGAGCTTACGCAGACCGGCGTCAACCGGGGACGCGAGCTGAAATCGAAGGGCCGGCGCAATATTTGGCTCGTCCGGGCATCGGATCGTCAGGAATACGATACGTTCGAGCAATTTATCGACAGCGTGCTGAACATGCCGGTGGACGTGTCGACGGACGACCTGCGCGTCCGGCTGACCGACGGCACCTACGGCGAGACGAGTCTGAGCTGGCAGGAACCTTTGGTTGTGAACGGTGAGACCGTGTCCGTCAAGGACTGCGGGGTAAAAGGCCGGTTGATGCGAAAGGAAAGGGTGGCTTCTTACAAGTGATGCAAGAGACGATACTTGGCGCGATCCGGCGTGTGTCCGATGCGATGAAATCGATGAAAAACGAGGGTCTGGACGAGATTTATCCGATCGGCCTGATTGATATTCATCTGTGGGAATGGCCGCAGGGCGTCGGCTTATACGGCATGTACCAGTATTACCAGGAGACGAAGGACGCCGCCACACTGCAGTTTTTGAAGGATTGGTACGACGCCCGCATCCGGGAAGGTTTGCCCGAGAAAAACGTCAATACGTGCTCCCCGCTGCTGACGCTGATCTCGTTGTGCGAGCTGACGGGCAACGAGGAGTACATCCGGATCTGCGACGAGTGGAGCCGCTGGATCATGGACCGCGAGAACGGATTGATCCGGACCGGGGACAACGCGTTTCAGCATATGATCACCGGAGACCCGAACGACGGGCAAATCTTGATCGACACCTTGTTTATGACCGTGCTCTTCCTGGCGAAGGCGGGCGTCTACTTCAAACGGCCGGAATATGTCGAAGAAGCCAAGAAGCAGTTCCTCATCCATATCAAATACTTGTACGACCGCCATACCGGACTGTTCTTTCACGGATGGGACTTCAATGGCCGGCACAACTACGGGGCTGTGCGTTGGGGGCGCGGCAACGGCTGGTATACGTGCGGGATCGTCGATTTCCTCGACATGGTAGAGCTGGAGGACGGCATCAAGCAGTATTTGCTGGACACGATGCGCAGCCAGGTTCAAGCTCTGGCCGCGCTGCAGGCGGAAAACGGCATGTGGCATACGGTCCTGGACGATCCCACGTCCTACGTCGAGACGTCGTGCACGGCCGCTTTCGGCTACGGGATCTTAAAAGGCGTCCGCAAAGGCTATTTGCCGCAAGAGTATTTGCCGGTCGGACGGAAGGCTCTGCAGGCCGTGATGGATCGGATCGACGCCAACGGCGTGGTTCAGGAGGTTTCCTACGGCACCCCGGTCGGCAACGATGCGCAATTCTATAAAGATATCCCCATTTCCCCGATGACTTACGGGCAAGCGTTAACGCTCTTGATCTTGATGGAAGGCTTGCGCTGCGCCAATCCTTCCGCCTGACCATGCGAAAGGGTGTCATTCCGTTGCGGATGACGCCCTTCGTTCTTCTTCCGCTGCACCCCTGCACCTGCTTCCCCAACTTGAGCAATATTCGCTAAATGTAGGGCAATTAACGAAAAATCGCGCGCAATCGGATTTGATATAATCCGCTTTGACAGTGAACGACCAGCTATCAATTCTTGCTTTTGCCAACCGGTTCCAATAAAGCCAGAATGCACGCATCCTATCTGATCATAGGAGGACGTATGGAGTCTTACATCTTGTCTCTGGATCAAGGCACGACCAGCTCAAGAGCGATTTTATTCGACCGGAACAGCGAAATCGTGTCCTCCGCCCAAATGGAATTGACCCAGCACTACCCGAAGCCGGGCTGGGTGGAGCATGACGCCAACGAAATATGGCAGACGGTTATGGCGGTGATCTCCTCCTGCTTGGAGCAGGCAGGGGTCTCTCCTTCGCAAATAGCGGCGATCGGCATCACGAACCAACGCGAAACGACGGTGGTCTGGGAGAAGCGGACGGGCAATCCGATCTATAACGCCATCGTCTGGCAATCCAGGCAAACCGCAGCCCTGTGCGATCAATTGAAAGAGGCGGGCCACGAGCGGTTGGTCCGGGAAAAAACGGGATTGTTGATCGATGCGTACTTCTCCGGCACGAAGCTGGCCTGGATCCTGGATCAGGCGGAAGGGGCCAGGGAGAAGGCAGAACGAGGCGAACTGCTGTTCGGAACGATCGATACGTGGCTTATCTGGAAGCTGTCGGGCGGGGCCCTTCACGTCACCGACTATTCCAACGCCTCCCGAACGATGATGTTTAATATTTACGAGCAGCAATGGGACGAAGAATTGCTGAGTCTCCTGCGGATACCGAAGTCCATGCTTCCGGAGGTCCGGCCGTCTTCCTGCCTGTACGGCCACACGTCGGCCGACCTGTTCCAGGGGCACCGGATTCCGATCGCCGGAGCGGCCGGGGATCAGCAGGCGGCTCTGTTCGGGCAAACCTGCTTCGAAGAGGGCACGGCCAAAAATACGTACGGAACCGGCTGTTTCTTGCTGATGAACACGGGTTCCAAAGCGGTGAAGTCGCAGCACGGGCTCCTGACGACGATTGCTTGGGGAATCGGCGGCCGCATCGAGTATGCGCTGGAAGGCAGCATATTCGTGGCCGGATCGGCCATTCAGTGGCTGCGGGACGGACTGCGCATGATCGAAGACGCGAAGGAAAGCGAATCGTACGCCTTGCAGGTCGAATCCACGGACGGAGTTTACGTCGTGCCGGCTCTGGTCGGCCTGGGCGCCCCGTACTGGGAAAGCGAAGTGAGAGGGGCCGTATTCGGGCTGACCCGCGGCACGACCAAAGCGCATTTTATCCGCGCCGTCCTGGAGTCGCTGGCGTACCAGACCAAAGATGTGCTGACCGCGATGGAGAGCGATTCCGGCATATCGCTGAAAGCTTTGCGCGTGGACGGCGGAGCCGTCAAAAACAACTTCTTGATGCAGTTCCAGAGCGATTTGTTAAACGTGCCGGTGGACCGGCCCGTCGTGAACGAAACGACGGCTCTGGGCGCCGCCTACTTGGCGGGTCTGGCGGTCGGGTATTGGAAGGACCAGGCCGAGATTGTGAAGCAGTGGAGAAAAGACCGCACCTTTATTCCGGCGATGTCGGAATCGGTGCGCAATGGTCTGTACGGCGGGTGGAAAAAGGCTGTGCAGGCTTGTATGGTGTTCAAATGACAGCGAGGTGCAGAATCTGATGAAAATAAGCCATCAGCTCCTAGATGTCGCATACGGAACCAGCCGTCTTGATCTGGTTACGGATGCCGCCAAATTCAGAATCGTGTTGCTAAACGATGAAATTGTCAGAATCCGCTGCACCTTTGAGGAAGATTTCCCGGAAGAAGCCTCCTATGCGCTGGTGCTGACCGCCTGGGAAGACAAGATGGACGCGTTGGTTCCCGACCGGAAAAGGATCGAACCGATTCCGGCGCAATACGAGGATCTCGGCACGCATCTGCTCTTGTCCACACGGAAGCTGCGCGTTCTCGTACATAAAGAGCCTTTCGCCATTGAAATTACCGATGCGGACGGCAATGTGCTGCATGCCGATTTGCAGGGCAAACCGTATGTCCGGGATGCGCTCGGAAGGTTGTATCACTACTCCTGCATGCACGACCAGGATCATTTCTACGGATTCGGAGAAAAGTCGGGATACCTGAACAAGAAGCACAGAAGAATGAGAATGCACAATGTGGATACGATCGGATACGACTCCGAGCTGACCGATCCGCTCTACAAACACATTCCGTTCTACATCAAATTCAACAGCGAGAGCCAGATCGCCAGCGGATTGTTCTATCACAACGCCCATGACTCCGTATTCGATATGGGCTGCGAGCGGAGCGGCTACTGGAACAAGTATTCCTATTTCTGCGCGGACGGCGGAGAACTGGACGTCTTCTTCATTTACGGGCCGCAAATCAAAGATGTCGTCAGACATTACACCGATTTAACCGGAAAAACCGTATTGCCGACCAAATACTCGCTCGGCTACATGGGGTCCACGATGTACTACACCGAGCTGGACCGGGATTCGGACAAAGCGATCCTGGGCTTTCTGGACCGGTGCCGGGAGGAGGGAATTCCTTGCGACGGGTTTTTCCTGTCATCCGGATATACGACCGGCCAAGACGGGAAGCGGTACGTCTTCAACTGGAACGGCGACCGGTTCGGCAATCCGCAGCGGTTCGTCGAACAGATGGAGGAGAAAGGCGCCGCGCTCGTGCCGAACATCAAGCCGGGCATGCTGACCACGCATCCGCTGTACAAGAAATTCGACGAAGCCGGCGCTTATATCCGGGACGGAAGCGGAGAACAATCGCATATCGACCGGTATTGGGGCGGACCGGCCTCCTTTGTGGACTTTACGAATCCGAAGGGCCGGGAGCTGTGGAAGAAGCATTTGAAAGACTCGCTGGTTTCGCTCGGCATTACGTCCATCTGGAACGACAACAACGAATATGAAATCAACGATGCGAGGGCGCTGTGCCATTTCGAGGGATCTCCGAAGACGATCGACGGATTAAGGCCGATTATGCCGAATCTGATGGCGCAAATGGCGAAAGAGGCGATCGAGGAGGTTTATCCGGACACGCGGCCGTATATCGTCAACCGGGCGGGTTTCGCCGGAATTCAGCGCTACGCCCAGACTTGGGCGGGAGACAACAACACCAGTTGGAAAAGCTTGAAATTCAATATTCCCGTCATTCTGGGCATGGGGCTTTCCGGGGTGGCGAACCAGGGCTGCGACATCAGCGGATTTTTCGGCCCGGCCCCGGAACCGGAGTTGTTCGTAAGATGGGTACAGAACGGAATCTTCCAGCCGAGGTTCTCGATTCATTCCTGCAACACGGACAATACCGTGACGGAGCCGTGGATGTATCCCGCTTACACCCGCTATATCCGTGACGCTATCCGGTTAAGATACCGGCTGGTGCCTTACTTCTATTCCTTGTTGTACGAAGCGTCTACGGAAGGATCGCCGGTGATGAGGCCGCTGGTGTACGAATTCCAGAGCGACGACCGGGTTAAGGACGAAAGCTTCGACTTCATGCTCGGTCCCTACATCCTGGTCGCCAACGTGCTCGAAAAAGGCGCGAAGACGCGGGAGGTCTACTTGCCGAAAGGGGCCGAATGGCTGGATTGGAACACGAAGGAGAGATATGCCGGCGGGCAGACGATCCGGCTCGATGTCTCGCTGGAGTCGATCCCGATGTTCATCCGAAGCGGCGCGATTGTGCCGATGGCGCCCCATCTCATGAATATCCGCCAAGATCCCGTGGAAGAGCTTCATCTGTTGATCGAGCCTTCCG
This sequence comes from Paenibacillus thermoaerophilus, assembly GCF_005938195.1. Taxonomy (GTDB): domain Bacteria; phylum Bacillota; class Bacilli; order Paenibacillales; family Reconciliibacillaceae; genus Paenibacillus_W; species Paenibacillus_W thermoaerophilus. The sequence continues at coordinate 2,646 of NZ_VCQZ01000033.1, read as the reverse complement.
AGGAAACCCGCTTCGTTGTGTATGACGATGACGGGACCAGCAACAACTACAAGCAAGGCGAATATCTGAAAACGACGATCAGCATTAAGAACGGCAAGGATACGCGCATCTCCTTCGCGAACGAAGGAAACTACCGCACCAAGCTGAAAACCGTTAGGCTCGACGTGCTGTGCAAGGAAGTCGCTCCTGTCGAAGTGCGCTTGCAGGACAAGAAGCTCCCCATGTTCCTCGATCCGAATCAATGGGAATCGGCGGGGGAAGGCTGGTACTACGACATGGAACAGAAAGCCGCCAAAATCAAGTACAGCTATCGTAGAGAAGATTATGAGGTCCGCATGAAATTCGACGTTAAGGACTTGATTTCAATTTAGTGAGATTCGGTTCATGCCTCACAATAAACGGAGGGAAACCGCACGATGGGCAACATATTTTCCAGTTTGCGCAGAAAAGCGTTGTTGGAAGAGATGGCGGATCAAACGTATGATTTGCTGGTGATCGGAGGCGGAATCACGGGAGCGGGCATCGCTTTGGACGCGGCCTCCCGCGGCATGAAAACCGCCCTCCTGGAGATGCAGGATTTCGCGGCGGGAACGTCGAGCCGTTCGACGAAGCTGGTGCACGGGGGACTTCGTTATCTGAAGCAGCTCGAGGTCAAAATGGTCGCGGAGGTCGGGAAGGAACGGGCGGTCGTGTATGAGAACGGCCCCCATGTGACGACGCCGGAATGGATGATGCTGCCTTTCCACGCAGGCGGCACCTTCGGCAAGTTCAGCACTTCGCTGGGCCTGCGGGTGTACGACTTCCTGGCGGGCGTGAAACGCAGCGAGCGCCGGGTCATGCTGAACGCCGAAGAGACGATCAAGCGGGAGCCCCTGATCAAACAAGAAGGGCTGAAGGGCAGCGGCGTCTATGTCGAATACCGGACGGACGACGCCCGGCTCACGATCGAGGTCATGAAGGAAGCGGCCCGGCGGGGCGTCGCGGCGGTGAACTACGCCAAGGTGGAGGAGTTTATCTACCGGAACGGCAAGGTGGTCGGCGTGAAGGCCGTAGACCGCATCAGCGGCGACACCTTCGCCATCTACGCCAACAAGATTGTGAATGCGGCCGGCCCGTGGGTCGACACCTTGCGGGAGAAGGACAACTCCAAGAAGGATAAGTATCTGCAATTGACCAAAGGGGTCCATCTGGTTATCGATCAAAAACGGTTCCCTTTGCGGCAGGCCGTGTATTTCGATACGCCCGACGGACGGATGGTATTCGCCATTCCCCGGGACGGGAAAACGTATGTGGGCACAACCGATACGGTCTATCAAGGAGATATCGCGCATCCGCGAATGACAACGGCAGACCGTCAATATTTGATCGACGCCATCAACTATATGTTCCCCGTCATGGACATCACGATCGACGATATCGAATCGAGCTGGACCGGCCTTCGTCCGCTGATCTACGAGAAAGGAAAAAGCGCCTCGGAAATTTCGCGCAAAGACGAAATCTGGCGGTCCGAATCGGGCTTGATTACGATAGCGGGCGGGAAGCTGACCGGTTACCGCAAAATGGCCGAAACGGTAGTCGATCTGGTCGCCGATTTGTATACGGAAGAAAGCGGAAAAACGTTTGCGCCGTGCGCCACCAAACGGATGCCGATCTCGGGCGGAGATGTCGGGGGAGCGGACCGATTGTCCGCGTTCGTCAGCAGGAAAGCGGAAGAGGGAAGGAAGTTCGGCTTCTCCCGGGAACAAGCGGAGAAGCTTGCGCGCCGGTACGGTTCGAATGTCGACCGCGTGTACAGCCTGGCTGCCCGAAGCGGCCAAGACGCCGCCAAATACGGACTTCCTCTGGACGTGTTCTGCATGCTGCTCTACGCGATGGAAGAAGAGATGACCGTGAAGCCCGTGGATTTCTTTATCAGACGCACCGGCGCCTTGTTCTTCGACATCGCTTGGGTGCATCGGCACAAAGAGGCCGGCATCGAGTTGATGGCTCAGCATCTGGGTTGGAGCGAAGAGCGGAAAACCGAATATAAGAACGAGCTGGAGCAGCATCTTCACGATGCCGTAGTCCCTGCGGATGCCTAGAGAAGCTTAAGCTCTCCGGGCATGCCCGTCAGGATGCGCGCTCCGCATCTGCGGCAAACTCCCGGCAGTTACCGGGAGTTTTTATTTTGTCGATGAGGCCGGAACCCATAGGATATGATGGCAGAAACAGAGCAGGGGGCGAGTTTGTGAAAACGGTCAAGGTGCAGAGTGAGCGTCACCGTCGCAAGACGCGATGGCCGGTACGATGTCGAGATCGCAGGCCCATCGGTTTATGTTCACGAATTGGATGTTTTGTTCTGAAGTTTTCCCCATAGGCGCAACGGATATTAGTATAGGGGCTGTCCCTTCGAAATTTGATATGCTCCCCTTAAGGTAGACAGGTGAAATAATAAAACCTGCTGCTGTAAAGGGAGTTTTTTTCATGCCTAATAAACAATATAGTGCGTATATTAGTATAGGGGCTGTCCCTTCGAAATTTGATATGCTCCCCTTAAGGTAGACAGGTGAAATAATAAAACCTGCTGCTGTAAAGGGAGTTTTTTTCATGCCTAATAAACAATATAGTGCGTCGGAGAAATTCGCCATCCTACAGGAAATCGAAAGT
>NZ_VCQZ01000032.1 GCF_005938195.1 Paenibacillus thermoaerophilus | reverse complement strand
TTTCGATTTCCTGTAGGATGGCGAATTTCTCCGACGCACTATATTGTTTATTAGGCATGAAAAAAACTCCCTTTACAGCAGCAGGTTTTATTATTTCACCTGTCTACCTTAAGGGGAGCATATCAGCGGATATTTTCCGCAGGAACAGCCCTTTTTTTGCAAGGTTCCGCCGCATGACCGTTCGTCTGACGGCTGCCCGGAACCAGACCTTATATTAAGGAAGCGAAACGTTATCTCCTTCGCCGGCGTGTCGCCCAGCATGCCGATATCCAGCCGGCCGCTGATCAGCGATTCGCTGAGATCGGGGCCGTTGGGGAACCCGACGAATTTGATGTCGGTGATGCCGTACTTCTGCAGTTCCTCGGCGAGAATGCCGATTTTATAGCCCCAGCCCTCCGGACTGTTCGGAATGTTCTGCTTCGTCGCGCCGATATAACCGACGTTCAGCGTCTTCAGCACATTCCGCTTCCACTCGCCGGAATCCGGCGGCGAAGCCGCCGGGGTCGCTCCTTTATCGCCGCATGCGGCCAGCAGGGCGGTTCCCAGCAGGCCGACAGCCAGAACGACACTCCCTTACCCGATTCTCGTCCGCACCGACAATTCGTACATGGCCGGGTGCTTCGCTACGGGAGTGCGTCCCGCACCCCAGCCGACCCGTTCCCTGTATCCGCCGATCAACCCGTGTTCCTCTACTTCCCGCTCCGTGACCGTTGCGTTCGGTTCCGGGTCCGGGGCTACATACAACGCGTCCACGGGGCAATACAGCTCGCACATGAAGCAGGTCTGGCAATCGCTCTGGCGGGCGATGACGGGCACGCCCCCCGTCTTCCGCTCGAATACGTCGGTCGGACAGACCGAGACGCACAGATTGCAGCGGATGCACTTGCTCTCGCTGAGAATCTCGATCATACGGGTTCACCCGCCGGCTCCGCCACCGGCTGGGGACGAATCCGCACGTCGTCCAAACCGCTGGAGATCAGCCGGTACCGCTGTCCGTCATCCAGTTGCGGATAGTCCTCCCGCTTGTGCATGCCGCGCGTTTCTTTTCGCGCCAGCGCCGAACGGTACATCCAGCGGGCGGTCGCCGCCATCGCCGCCGCCTCGCGGGCGGCCGCGCCTTCCCGGCTCCATTCGACCGGCGTCAGGCGCAGCTCCGTCCACAGGTCGTCCAGCCTTCCGAGCGAGCCCTTCAGCTTGGCTTCCGAACGGAACAGGTTGCGGTCGTACGGAAAGACTTCCTCCTGTACGGCGCGAATCCATGCCGGCGTATATTCCCGTGTCTCTGGCGTCGGACGGGCCGTCAGCGGGGTCGAGGACAGCCCCTTCAGATTGCGCTTGACGCCCCGCTCGCCGAGCTTGCGGGCGTATGCCGCCGCTCCCTCGCCGGCGAACGAACCGGACGACATCGCCCACGCCGCGTTATGGCTTCCGCCGCCCGTGAAGCCGCCGCAGATCAGCTCCCGCGTCGCCGCGTCGCCCGCCGCATACAGCCCCGGCACTCCGGTGGCGCAAGTTTCGTCGACGATGTGGATGCCTCCCGTTCCGCGCACGGTGCCTTCCAGCCGCAGCTTAACGGGGAACATCTGCGTGAACGGATCGATACCGGCCCGGTCGAACGGCAGGAAGAAGTTCGTCTGGCCGATGCGAAGCAGCGGTCTCAAATCCTTCGGCGCCTGATCCAGCCGGGCGTAAACCTGACGCCCCTGCTGCAGATTGCGCGCGATGACGGACCGGCCCCGCTGGGAGCCCGCGCCTTCGACAACCGAGCCGTCTTCGTAGTAGAACGACGCGTATCTGTAATAAGCGGTTTTCGTTACGGTCGAGAACGTCGGGGAGATCGCATACGCGTTGGAGAACTCCATGCCCGACAGCTCCGCTCCCGCTTCGGCCGCCATCAGGTAGCCGTCCCCGGTCAGCACGTTGCAGCCAAGCGCCTTGCTCAGGAAGGCGCAGCCCCCCGTCGCGATCACCGTCGCGGCCGCTTTCACCGTCCACGTATCCCCCGCCTGCGTCCGTACGCCGGCCGCTCCTCCGACGCCGTGCTGATCCGCAAGCAGCTCCAGCGCGGGGCTGTGATCGAGGATTTTGACGCCGGCCCGCAGCACGAGCTTGCGCATCAGCTTCATATATTCGGGCCCCTGCAGACCGTGCCTGTGCGGTTGTCCCTTCTCGTCAAGCGGAAACGGGTAGCCGTACTCGGACAGCCGGTTCATGTTCTCGTACGTCCGGTCGAGCACCCGGTCCATCCAGGCTTCCTCGGCGAGCCGCCCGCCCAAGCTATAACGGCTTGCCTTCGCCTCGGCGCGCAGTTGCGCTTCCGGGTGCACGTACCATACGTCCGTGCCGGATGGAGCCGTCGCCCCGCTTGTGCCGCAGAACCCTTTGTCCGCCAACACGACCTTCGCGCCCGATTGAGCCGCCGTGATCGCCGCCCATGTCCCCGCCGGCCCTCCGCCGATGACGAGCACATCCGCTTCCAGCGTGATTCCCTGGCTTTTTTGCGAATCCGTCATGACTCATTCCTCCTCGAAATGTTATCACCGGTAGCTGTCGCGCCATCCGAGCAGGCGGCTCTCCAGCAGCCGGACGATCGAATCGACCGCCTTGCCGGAAACAGCAGCGCGGAGATCCACTCCAGCTCGGCCATCGTCTGCCAGACGATCAGCAGAGCGACCGGCAGGATCGAGCCGATCGCCAGCGACCGGAGCTTCTCCTTCCAATCGGCCCTCGGCGCCGGTCCGCTTCCGGCCGGCGGCCGCGCCGTTCCCGCCGCCAGCGGCTGCGAGCGCTCACGCATAACGCATTCCTCCGTTCATTGGTCAAATACCCGAGCTGTCGATCAATTCGAGCTCGTCGATCTTCTCGAACTCGCTCAGCACCTTGTGCCGCAGCTCCTGAAACGACACGCTCGACTTTTTGCGGGGAAACGGCAAGTCGACGGGGATGACGTTGCGGACCGCGCCGGGGCGGGGCTTCAGGATGACGACCCGGTTCCCGAGATAGATCGCTTCATCGATGTCGTGCGTCACGAAGATCATCGTTGTGCGGTTTTTCTGCCAGATGTCCAGAAGCACCTCTTGCATGTGGCTGCGCGTGAACGCATCCAACGCCCCGAAGGGTTCGTCCAGCAGCAGCACCTTCGGATTGCGCAGCAGCGCCCGGGCGATCGCCACCCGCTGCGCCATGCCGCCGGACAGCTCGCGGGGAAACGCCTTCTCGAAGCCCGCCAGGCGAACCAGCCCGATCAGCTCGTCGACCCGCCGGCGGATCGCCGGGTCCCGCAGCGACAGATCGGCGGCTATGTTGCGCTCCACCGTCAGCCACGGGAACAGTAGCGGCTCCTGAAAAATAAACCCTTTGTCGATGCCCGGACCGACCACCTCTTCCCCGCCCAGCTTCACCTCGCCGTCATGGTCGACGTCCAGGCCGGCGATTATTTTCAGCAGCGTGCTTTTGCCGCAGCCGCTGGGGCCGATCACCGTGATAAACTCGCCCTCATGGATGTCCAGGTTGATATCCTGCAAAGCGTGTACCTGTCCCTTGTTCGTTTCGAACGTCTTGTTTAAATGGCCGATATGCAGCAATGCCGCGGCGCTCATGGTAACCCCTCCTTTTTGGAACTAAAAACAAAAAGCAATCTCTCGGGCAAGAGATTGCTTCCGTACGAACGGTCAACAATGGGATTGACACCATTTAATTCCGACAATTCCAATGTGATTAAATTCGTTAAAGCGATACTATCAGAACCGAACATTCCCTGTCAACGGGATTTTTGCAACAAAAAACTTGACGGACGAAGACAACTTCCCGGCTTTTGTCGAACGGCGGCACAGCGCTTCGGGACTGCGGACGGGCCGCGTTCCGGCTTTGGCGCAAAATCGAGCTTGACAAACCTAAAGTCCGGATGGTAGAATTTCTTTATTCCCGATATAAATACTTGGAATTGGTTAACCAGACCACTGGAGTCGACACAGAGAATGTCTTCGTGGTCTTTTTTTATGAATGCGGCGCCGAGGCTGTCTTACCCGGACGCCGCAAGGCAGGGACCTGCGGCCGAACCGCACAAGGCCCCTCTGCATAGGCTGTAGGAACAACGCCTACGGAGGAGAAATCGTTATGCTCGGAACCGCTTGGCAGCCCGCTGGAATATCCCCGGCTTGGGGTTATCCGATTTACGGTTATCCGCGTCCGGCCGATCCGCCGTTTATCCTGTCGCCGTATTTGACCGATCCGAACCGGGCCGGGCCGCTGATCCGGGAGGCGGTGAAGGACGAACGCGCCGACGAGCAGTTTTACGACTATCTGGCCAAAAATGCGCCCTCGCAGACGGATGCTTCCATGATCGAGGCGATCCGCAACGACGAGCGCAAGCACCGTTCCATGTTTCAGCAGATTTACGCGGGGCTTACCGGGCAGATCCTGACGGTTCCGGCGGACGCGGAACCGTTCCAGGAGCCGGCCAGTTACGCCGACGGACTGACGCGCGCGATCATGGGCGAATCGGGAGCGCTTGAGCTGTACCGCCAGATTTATTTCGCCGTGCCCGGGGAGATGTACAAAAACATGCTGTTCGAGATCATGACGGACGAGATCAAGCACGGCATCCGGTATAATTACTTGTACGCGAAGCTGAAGAAGGATTAGAACGGCAGGGACTGAACAGCCGAAGCGCCTCGCAGGAAGGCGGCTGTTCAGTCCCATTCTTTTGCCCGGGAACCGCGCAGCACGGTCTCCGCCGGCACCCAACCCGCCGGCGCGGGCCGCGTCCATCCCGGAGCGGGCGCAAGCTCGGAGACCGCCCGGCACTCGTCGATCCGGACGCGATCCCACGCATGAATCACGCGGCCGTCGCCGAGAGACAAACCTACGTGCCCCCGGTTGCGTCGGATGCCGCCGATCTCGCCCTCCGCGTCGTAAAACACCAGCGTTCCGAGCGGTGGCGTTGCCTCCAGCAGGTTCCTTCGAGCCCCGTAGAGCTCGGCCGACTCCGCGCCTCCCAGATGCGGCGGTCCGTGATTTCCAGCAATTCAAGCCGCGATGGAATCAAATGAGTAAATGAGTCCTCCTCCGCGACGAATATGGTATATCCCCAGCTTACACGCATAAGGAGCCCCGGCGCGAGGGAAAGGAAGGGGATCAAGCAACCTTTACCGAAGCGGGCCGCACATGAAAAAAAGCCAATGCGTTTCGCTCGCGATGAGCGGCATTGGCTCGGATAGACGGGTGTCGCCCGCATCGGTCCGAGGGGTTAAAGCCTCACAGGCTGGCTTTGAACACGCGCGCTCCCGACCCGTCCGGCGGGTACGCGACCACAAGCAGCGTCCGGCCTTCCGGCACCGACTCGAGCCGGGAAGCGGCAGCCAGCGCCTGCTCCTCCTGGCGCATCGCCTTGGCCGCGGCCGAACCCGGACGTTCGCCGGCGGCGACCCATGCGGGAACCCGGGCGGACACCGGCGGCTCCTCCAACTGATCGATCAAGGAGGCGCCGAACGGCAGGGACTCGATGACGGCGTGCTTGAGCAGCTCGGCCTCGCTCCATCCTAAGGACGCGAACTCCGGCCCCGCCAGAAGCGGTTTCTCGGCGAGGAGACGCACCCACTTGGCGCGCTCCTGCTTGTCCGTCCGGTCGTCCCACCAAATTTTACGGGGCTTGTAGCGGTGCGCCATGAAGTAATCCAGCTTCATCAGCCCTTCGATGACGTCCATTCGCGGCGTTCCCCGATCCGTCAAATACGCGCGAAGCCTCGTGAACAGATCTTCGAGCTGGTGGCCGATTTTCTGCCATCCGCGCGCTTCCCAGTAGTCGCCGAATCCCTGGAAGAAATCGAACGGCGACACGAACTCCGCCCGCATGAGGTATTCCAGCGTCCGGTCCATCCGGTGCGCGTTCCAGTATTTCTCCAGCACGTCCTCGACCCGCTTGATTCGCACGATATCCGTAAAGGGCATAATGTCGTTGCTCAGCATCTCGTACGGTGCGTGGTCCATATAGACGTAGCCGTATTTGTCGGCGTCGTGCCGCAGGCCCGTTCCCCGCAGCATTTTCAGGAAGCCGAGCTGCAGCTCCTCCGGCCGCAGCGCGAACACGTCGTCGAACGTCTGCCGGAACCGGTCGTAATCCTCCTCCGGCAGACCGGCGATCAGGTCAAGATGCTGGGCGATTTTGCCGCTGGCCTTGACCTTCGTCACGGTACGCGTCAGCTTGGCGAAGTTCTGGCGGCGCTTGACGAGCTCGTTGGTTCGGTCGTTGGTCGACTGCACGCCGACCTCGAACCGGAAGATGCCCGGCGGCGCATGCTCCGCCAGGAAGTCCAGCACCTCGGGACGCATAATATCCGCGGTGATCTCGAATTGGAACACACAGCCCTTGTGGTTGTCGATCAGGAATTGGAAAATCTCCATCGCGTATTCGCGCTTGATGTTGAACGTCCGGTCGACGAATTTGATCAGCTTGGCGCCCTTGTCGATCAGATACAGCAGATCGGCCTTCGTCCGCTCCAAGTCGAAGTAGCGCACGCCCGTCTCGATGCTGGACAGGCAGAATTGGCAACTGAACGGGCAGCCCCGGCTCGTCTCGAAATAGACGATCCGGTTCGGCAACGACGGCACATCCTCCTCGAACCGGTGCGGCGACGGGATTTCGTTCAGATCCAGCTTGGGCCGCGGCGGATTGATCATGACGCTCCCGTCTTTGGCGCTGCGGTACGCCATGCCCCATACGGTGGAGAAGCGGCGGCTTCCGGCCAGCTCGCGCAGCAGATCCCGGAACGTCTGCTCGCCCTCGCCCATGACGATAAAGTCGACTTCCGGGAGCCGCTCCATCCAGTAGGCGGTATCGTACGACACTTCCGGTCCGCCCAGCACGATCGTCAGATCGGGGCGAATTTTCCGCAGCATGGAGATGACTTTAATCGTTTCTTCGATATTCCAGATGTAGCAGGAGAAGCCGACGACGTCCGGCTGCTTGGCGAACAGATCGGATACGATGTTCATCGGCGGGTCTTTAATCGTATATTCGGCTATATGGATATCGAACTCGCCTTCGCTGTACGCCTTCAGGTACCGCAGGGCGAGCGACGTATGAATGTATTTGGCGTTGAGAGTGGAGACGATGACTTTCACGATGGCGGTGCTCCTTTCGCTTGTACCCCCATTCTACATGGAAACCGGGCGGTTGACAAAATGGAAACGATTATGGAGCGGCAAGCGCCGTACGATCCCGGCCGCCGTTTGGTCCGATCGGCTGTTCGGCGTCCTGGACGCTGAAATGATCGTCCGCGAGCATGCGGACTGCTTGCGTCCGTCTACCGGATCGGCACGGGTACAACAGCGGGAAGGCCCCCTCCTGTCGAACGGTTCCCATCCTCCGGCGGTTTTTGTTCCTGTCTGGAACCTTCGGGTGAAAAAGCGGCGGTCCAATGGTATAGTTATGTCGATGGATATGCGCAACGGAAAGGAACTGCCTATACGATGACAACCCAAGATCGAAAGAAACCTCCAAGCCATAAACCGAGCAGGAGCGCGGATCGCAGCGCCGTGCCGAAACCGGACAGCAAGCCGCAAACCGCGCGGAGCGACGATCGGGGCAGCAAACGTCCCGTGCGCGAAGGCTTCGCGAACCCCCGGCAACACGGCGTACGCGACAGCGGTCATCCCGCACGCGAAAGCTTCGCGACACGCGGTCAGGGCGGCGAACGCGACCGCAACCGTTCCGCGCGCGAAGGGTTCGCCGCGGCCCCCGGCGGCGCTTCGCGGCGCTCGGACGAGCGGCCGGCGCGCGGCGGCTTCGTCCCGGCTGCCGGCAATCGCGCCTCCGCCCAAGGTGGAGCCACGCGCGAGCGCGGGTCGCGCGCCCAATCGGCGGCGACCGCGCGTCCGGCCAGGGAACGCGTCTTCCGCGCGGACTCCGCCGAGTCTCTGGAAGTCGGCCATCTGATCGTCGTGACCATCAAGCGGATCGGCATCAACGGCGAAGGCGTCGGTTATTTCCGCAAAAAAGCGGTGTTCGTGCCCGGCGCGCTCACGGGCGAGATCGTCAAAGCCCGCGTCGCCAAAATCGAACCGAATTATATTCAAGCCACGCTCGCCGAGATCGAGACGCCGTCGCCCGATCGCGTTCAGCCGTTCTGCGCGCTTTATGACCAATGCGGCGGCTGCCAGATGCAGCATATGAGCTACGAGGCGCAGCTTCGCGCCAAGCAAGAGCATGTGCGCGAAGCGTTCGCCCGCTACGCCGGATTGGAGCAGCCGCCGATCCGTCCGATCCTCGGCATGGACAACCCTCTCGGCTATCGCAACAAAGCCTCGCTGCAGGTGGGCCTCGCAGACAAGGATCGGCTCGTCACCGGCTTATATTCGCCCAACTCGCACAAGCTCGTGGACATCTCGGGCTGCCCTATTCAGGACCCCGCCATCAACGCGGTCATGGAAGGCGTCAAACGCGCGCTGAAGGAAGTCCGCGTGCCCGTCTATCATGAGAAAACGCGCCAAGGGCTGCTCCGCACGGTAGTCGCCCGCGTCAGCCGGCTAACGGGCAAAGTCCAGCTTACGCTCGTCACCTCCTCGCGCGAGCTGCCCGGCAAGCTTGTTCTGATCCGCCATCTCCGCCGGGAGCTGCCGCAAGTCGTCGGCATCTCGCAGAACGTCAACCCGGGCCGGACACCGCTTGTATTCGGCGAAGAGACGATTCATCTCTGGGGCCAGGAACAGCTCGAGGAGAAGCTCGGCTCGGTCAAGTTCAGCCTGTCGCCCCGTTCCTTCTTCCAATTGAATCCGATTCAGACAGTCAAGCTGTACGACGCGGTGAAAGAAGCGGCCGCCCTGACCGGAAGCGAACGGGTGGTCGACGCGTACTGCGGATCGGGTACGATCGGCCTGTGGCTGGCGCCGCAAGCGAAGGAGATCCGCGGCATCGAGCTTGTCCCCGAAGCGGTCGAGGACGCCTGCCGGAACGCGCTGGCCAGCGGCGCCGATAACGCTACCTTCCATGTCGGACGCGCTGAGAAGCTGCTCCCGGCATGGGTTCGGGACGGCTTCCGCCCCGACGTGCTCGTCGTCGACCCGCCTCGCACCGGCTGCGACGACGCCTTGCTCGCGGCCGCTCTGGAAGTGAAGCCCGAGCGGTTCGTCTACGTCTCCTGCAATCCGTCGACGCTCGCCAAGGACTGCGCCAAGCTGATCGCCGGCGGGTATCGTCTGGAATGGATTCAGCCGGTCGACATGTTCCCGCATACGAGTCATGTGGAGTGCTGTGTGTTGCTCGTAAGAAAATAACAGTTTCAGAGCCGCCTATTATTAGAAAGCCCAATTTCTTTTGTGAATGGGCTTTTCGTTTTTCGGTAGACATAGGTATATTCTATGTAACATATTTTGACTGTGAGAGGTCTCTACTTATGTGGGAGTGCGTAATAGGAATACAACGGATCGATACGTAGAAATCCTTTGTTTTCAACACTTTGCGCGATTTATGACGTTCACGACAGACGGCAGCGACTTCGGAAACAAGATACTCAAAGACAAAATCGAGGTTTCTGTCGTTTTGGACTTGGATTTGGACGTCGGGTGTGTAGATATGTTGATATCACGACGTTCTTTTTCATAGCTAAAAGACAAAGGTAATGCTTGAGATGAAAAAATGAACTTCCTTTCCCTGTTTTTTCAGATTCCCTCCCCCTTGGCGGTCTGTTTTTGCTGCTCCGCATAAGCCATGCTCTGTTCCACAAACTGCAATACTTCTTCCGTCAGCGGATATAATCCCGTTTCTTTGGCTGGAAGTTTGCGTACCTCCCAAAATTTATCCGCTAACGCCTGATCTCCTCCAAAAGTCTCGTGAGATAACGAGATGAGTTCTTCGGCAATCGCTATCCCCTCCTCTGTTTGCGGTCCAATGCCATGAGAAAGACACCATTCGATACGACGCAGCAGAGATACATATTGCTGCGTCATCCGGTCTCCACTTTCCAAACGCGGCAGCGATTTGTGCAAAAATGCCTGTTCATCCTCCCGGAAGTAATCGACCCATCTTTTCGGCGTGGTATCCGCTTGTCGTACCAATTCGGACACGCGTTCCCAGGACAGCGAATCCTCCAAATCAACCATGTTGATGAGGGACACGGTATGGGCAATCTGTTTCTGTATGGTGACTAGCTGGTCTTGCAGATAGTTATGATGGGCCACAAGCACTTCCCGATAAGACATGGTGTTCAGCAACCGGGAGATTTCATCAAGCGGCAATGCCAATGAACGCAGCAGCATAATTTTCTCAAGTCGGAACAGGTCCTCTTCGGAATAATATCGCTTGCCATGCTCATCTTTACTACTGGGACACAATAAACCAATCTGATCATAATAGCGCAACGTTCGAATCGAAATGTTGCGCTGTTTGGCCACTTGCCCGGTTGTCCATTTGTTCATGCCTATTCTCCTGACAAATAAAGCTTGCGGGTGACGTTGCGTCACCCTGTATAGTCATTATAGCAGACTTGTACTGGAGGATGAATGTATGCAAACAGCAGAACAATGGAAACACAATGATCCGTGGTCTTGGCGTGAATTCTCCGCCTTACTGCTTCTCGAATTCGGATTTGTCATTTTTGTCATCAAACACAGCGTGCAGTCCTTATACGAAACATGGCTGAATGTTCCCCTTTATGCCGGTACGTTGACCGGTCTAACCATTGCGATTGTCCTGTTAACCGGATTATATGTCATTGCCTTGCGCCCTCATGGACTGACGTGGCAATCTGTAGGGGTACGCGGCTTTCCCTCAAGCTATTGGTCGCGAATCTTGATTTGGCTCCTGGTGCTTATTGCCCTCAGTATAGCAGCCGTCATGATCACCAGTTTATTCGGCAACAGTGTAGATAACAGCAAGACAGAAGCTCTCAAACAACAAGTTAACGGGTTCACTGTGTTAATCGGAATCGCAGCCGCTGGAGTCATTTCACCGGTATATGAAGAGATTTTTTATCGCGGCTTTGTATACCGCTGGTTGCGAACACGTACAGGAGCAGGATGGAGTATGGTGATTAGCTCGCTAATCTTTACAGCGGCACATTATCCTACTTTCAATGCGATGCCGGTAAATTTTATCAGCGGGGTCATCTTTGCCTGGACCTACGAACGTACTGGATCCGTGATTCCTGCCATGATCATTCACGGAGTATTCAATACAATAGCTGTCATCTTGACCGCATTCGCCTAACGACTCGTTAAGCAAAGCTATGGATGATGCACTTTGGGATCTCGGTTTTCGGATAGCAGGCGGAAATGGCCTGAGAGAAGCCAGTCAGGTTGTCGACACAGGCAATCAGGCTGATGTGCGTTGATAGAAAGAAGCAAATGAAAAGCAGAGGGGTTCGAGAACAGATTTTCGGACCCCCGTCTTTTTATCTCCTGAAAGGAACACGCGGACAAGCCGTATCGCCTTGCTGCAACCTACGGGTTACGAAAACATTCTATTTGTTTCCATTATGTCCTGTTCGATTTCGATAAAGCGCTTACAATTAGGGTGAAGAGAGGAAAGGAGGGGTAACAGGCATAGGGGGAAACCTGCTGACATGAAAACGAGGGGAGAATCAAGATGAAACGAGAGACGTTTGTATGGCTGTTGACAGCGCTGCTCGGTTTGACCCTGGCGTTCGGCAATGCCGTCACTCCCGGCGATGCGAATGCCGCCCCGGCCTTTGCAAAAGGCGCGGACATTAGCTGGGTTCCGGGTATGGAGGCGCAAGGCTACAAGTGGAAGGACAAAAACGGCGTTCAACGGGACATCATTGACATTTTGAAACAAGACTATCAGATCAACTCCGTCCGTATCCGCGTGTTCGTCAATCCTTCAAACGATTACGGCAACGGTTACATGAACAAAGAGCGCGCGGCCGACTTGGCCCTCCGGGCCAAAAATGCCGGTCTGAGCGTTATGCTGACGCTGCACTACAGCGATTCGTGGGCCGACCCCGGCAAACAGACCAAACCGGCCGCTTGGCGGAACTACACGTTCCAGCAACTGATGGATGCCGTATGGAACTGGACGCGCGACGTCATGACGACGATGCAGAGCCGAGGCGTGACGCCCGATTGGGTGCAGATCGGCAACGAGACGAACAACGGCATGCTATGGGAGGACGGCAAGGCGTCCGTCAATATGAGAAACTACGCCTGGCTTATCAATACCGGCAACAATGCCGTCAAATCGATCAGCAGCTCCACGAAAACAATCGTCCATCTCTCCAACGGCTACGACAATTCGCTGTACGTGTGGAACATCGGCGGACTTATCAGCAACGGCGCTACATTCGATATTATCGGCATGTCGCTGTACCCGTCCGCATCGGATTGGCAAACGAAAGTCAACCAGACGATCAGCAACGCGAACGATCTCATTTCTCGTTACGGCAAGAGCATCATGATCTCCGAGATCGGCATGGACTACAATCAGCCGGCGGCCGCCAAGAGCTTTATCACCGACATCAAGACGAAGATCCGGAATCTTCCGGGCGGCAAAGGGCTTGGCGTATTTTATTGGGAGCCCCAGGCCACGCCCGGCTATAACGGCGGCTACAACAAGGGAGCCTGGCAGTCCGACATGAAGCCGACGATCGCGCTGGAGGGCTTCCTGAACTAAGCTCGGCGGTTGTCGCCGCCAACGCAACCGTTCCGCTTCCGGAAACCGCCGAAGCGGCACAGGGCGATGTAATGGCCATGCGGTCATTGCATCGCCCCTTTATGCATCCCCCTGCGCCGCGCGCGGATAGAAACGGTATTCCCATACCCACGACGACCAACCTGCCCTTTACCCCTTTAACGCCCCGGCGAGCGCGCCATGGATAAAATACCGCTGCAGGAAAATAAACAGGATAATCAGCGGAAGGGCGGCAACGACCACGCCCGACAGAAGCATCGGGTAATTGGACACATACTCGCCGCGGAAACTGAGCAGCGCGAGCGGCAACGTCAGCTTGTCCTTGCCGGTAAGCAGAAGCATCGGGAACAGCAGATCATTCCACACAATGACGAACAGGAAAGCGGCAATCGAGGCAAAATACGGCGCACACAAGGGAACGACGATCTGTCCGAACAATCTCCATTCCCCCGCCCCGTCGATCTCTCCCGCTTCCAGCAGCTCTTTCGGCAGCGACTTCATAAATCCGGACAGCATAAACACGGATAACGGCAAGAGCACCGCAAGGGAAACGAGCACAAGCCCGGTCAAGCTGTTGCTCCAGCCCAGCTTGCGAATCAGCGAATAAATCGGAATCATATTGACCTGAGACGGCACCATCAGTCCAAGCGCGAACAAACCGAAGACCAGACCGCCAACCCGCCGGCCGGATCGCATAATGGCATAAGCGACGCAACCGGCGATAAGCAGTTCCAGCGCGACCGTCGCCAAGGTGACCGTCAAGCTGTTGAGAAAATAAGCCGCCATCGGCTGTCCTTCGAACAACGACCGGTAGTTGTGGAAGGAAAGCGACTCGGGCGCTCCCAACGGGTCCGCATAAAACTGCGGCGTGGTCTTGAACGAAGTGAACAACACGATCAGCAGCGGAGCCAGTATGATGATCGTGAACAGAAGAACCAGGAATCGGCCAAGCCATTTCAGCGCCATCGTCTCACCGCCTTGCCTTTATTTAGTCGGATACCCGATCGGTCCGCAGCGCGCGGAACTGAAGAACCGTAATCAGCGAGATCAGGACCAGAAAATAGATGGAAGCCGTCGATGCCTTCCCGAACGTGTAATTCATAAACGCGGAATTATAAATGTAGGTGGACAAAATCTCGGTTGAATAGTTCGGTCCCCCGCCCGTCATCGTGAATACCAGATCGAAAGCCTTGAACGACTGAATCGTGGAATAAGACACGACAATGGCGGCCGCCGGCGCAAGCAGCGGCCACATCACGCGCACAAACAGTTGAAACGGATTCGCGCCATCCAGTCTGGCGGATTCGATCAACTCGTTCGGAATCGCTTGAATGCCGGCCACGAACAAGATCATCATCTGTCCGATATGCGCCCAGGCTTGAACGGCCGCAACCGATAAGATGGCGATATCGGCATTTCCGAGCCAATTCTGCGTCCATGCTTCTAGGCCAACCGATTTCAGCATGCCGTTCAGCAATCCCAGACTGGGGTCGTACACGAACGTCCAGATGAAGCCGACCGATACGGACGAAAGAATCGTCGGAACAAAAAACAAGGCGCGAAACGCGATGTTCCGCTTCGATTGCTTGGCCAACCGAAGGGCCAGCAATAGCGACATCACCGTCTGGACGAGGACGACCGTCAACATAAATTTCAGATTATTGACCAGGGACTTTTTAAACACGATGTCTTTCGCCGTCGACACATAGTTGTCCAGACCCACAAACCGATAGGACGGCGAAAGGCCGTCCCAGTCGGTTAACGAATAATAGAAGCCCGTCAGCGTCGGATATACGAACAAGACCAGATACAACGCCAATCCCGGCGCCAAAAACGGAAGCAGCCTTACCCGTTTTTTCATCGCGTTCACTTTCCAATCTGTTGATCGACGATCGCTTGCGCTTGAGCAGCGGCTTGCTTCGGGTCCGTTCCGCCGAGAACGGCTTGAATGGAGCCGAGCACCGCCTTTTGCACTTCCGCATTTTTAATGGTGAATCTCGGCTGGAAGCGCGTCTTTTTGGTTGTCCATTCCGCGACGATTTGCAGCTCTTTGCTCGTATAGGCCACATCCTTGACCGTTACATTTTGTCCGGTGCCGTTCGCGTACTCGGCCGCGATTTCAGGCCGGCTCAAAAATTCTAGGAACTTTTTCGCTTCGTTCGGATGCTTGGATTTGCTGTTTACCGCCAGCATGAATGTCGTCGTATGAATGCCTTCAAAAACCGCCTGATCCGCCGGTACGGTGATGGGCGCCAGCAACCCTTGCTTCAGTTCGGGATTGATGGCCGCATTCCCGGCAAGCTGATAAGATCCCGTGGCGAGCATCGCCGCTTGCCCTTGGGTGAACAGCGCAATAGCCGCATCTCCTTTGGTTCCCAGCGCGTCTTTTTGGAAATAACCCTTGTCGTTTAATTCCTTGAACTGCGACAGCGTCTTGACCCACCACTCGTCCGTGAGTTTCGCCGCGCCCGCTTCCAATTTGACAAAGATATCTTCATCCGGCGCGTTATTCATCACCATGGGGTTCATGAATTGGCCGGGTCCGATATCCGCGCCCGGGAACGCAATCGGAATGATTCCGTTGGATTTCAATGTCTCGGCAACGCGGAGGAATCCGTCCCAGTCTTTCGGGACTTCAAGATTGTATTTCTCGAACAGGCCTTTATTGTAAATAGGGATGTTGTAAACAAGCTGATAGGGGATGGCAAGCTGCTTGCCGTCTTTCTGGCCGGCCTGAATCAGGCCCGGCGTGAACCGGCTTATAAACGGCTCTCCGCTCAAATCCGCGAACAGCCCGGCTTTCGCAATCGCTTCGAACTGGGCGCCCGGGAAGGACGTGAACACATCGCCTGTCGAGCCGTCCAGCAGTTTCGCCTGCGCGGTCGATTGGTATTGTTCGGAGGGAAACACCTGGGTTTCCACTTTGATGTCTTTGTTCTCCGCCTCAAATTTTTTAATGATGCCGTCCAGCACTTTGGCATCTTCGCCGCGCCAATGAATGAAGCTGATCGTGACCGGTTCCGCGGACGGAGCGCTCGATGGCTGGTTTGAAGCGGCGTTGCCCGGACCGGCAGTGCTGCCCGCCGCTCCTTGATTACCGGTCGAACCGCATGCTGCCAATCCCATGCTTAATCCTAACGTCCCTGCAAGTAAAACGATATTTGATTTACGAATTGTCATCCGAACCGAACCTCCGTTTTGTACATGTTAAACGCTGTAACCTTTGGCAGCCAGTTTTTGCTTGACGAGCGGCAAGAACAGCTTCCCGGATATCTCGGCCTCCTCCAGATGCGGATAACCGGATAAAATAAACGACGTAACGCCGCTTTCCACAAATTCCACGATGCGATCGGATACCTGATCGGGCGTGCCTACAAAAGAGACGCCGCCCCCGCCGCGCACAGCCGACAGCCCGGACCACAAATTCGGTCCAATCCAGTAATCCCGGTCTTTCGCAGCGCGGAACAATTCAATCTGACGTTTCTGGCCGACGGCATCCGTGTTCGCATGTTGTTTCTCCCGCGCGCGGATGAGTTCGCGATCGGCTTTGCTCAAAATCTGCCAGGCGGCTTCCTCTGCTTCTTCCTCGGTTTCGCGGACAATGATTTGAGCGCGAATGCCGTAGCGCAGTTTTCTTTCCACGCCTTTTGTCTCTTGAAGCTCGTCGAGATACGTCTGCATTTCGGCAATCTGCCCTTTAATCCAGTCAACCGGTTCCGTCCACATCAAGTACACGTCCGCCAATTCCGCCGCAACCCGCTTGCCCGCAACCGAGCTTCCGCCAAAATAGAGCGGAGGATGAGGCTGCTGAACGACGTCCGGCTTGCATACGCCGCCTTCCATCGAATAATGCTTGCCGGCGTAATGAAATCCGCCGGCTTCGGCCGATGTTTGCCAGACGCCCTTCACCACTTCCAAAAATTCTTTCGTCCGCTCGTAGCGCTCGTCATGGCTTCCGTACAGCGGATCTCCCGTTGCTTTCAAGTCTTCCGGATAATGGCCCGTCACGACATTGATCAGCGCCCTTCCGCCCGACATCCGATCCAGCGTAGCCGCCAGCCGCGCTGCCAGACCCGGTGTGATGAGGCCCGGCCGCATGGCGATCAGCGGCTTCAACTTGTTTGTTGACGCGGCTACCCATGAACCGACGATCCAGCCTTCCCAGCAATCGCCGCCGGCCGGTATAAGCGCGAATTCATATCCGGCTTTCTCCGCGGCCTGCGCCACCTGTACAAAATATTGCGGCGAAGGTTCGCGTTCCGGTTTCACCCCCAAGTATCTTCCGTCTCCGTTCGTAGGTATGAACCATCCGAACTCCACTTTGCCTGAATTGCCCATGCCTCCGATTCCCCTTTGCTCTTGGTTGTGATGATCCCTTGTGAAAATAAAAAAAAACAATATACAGTTCACATGCATGAACGGATATTGTTGTCTCCAGTGGTCTGGTAGAAAACCTATTAATATTATATGATTAATTGGTGTTAACATCATAACAGGATCGTGTCCGGATCGTCTATGGCAATTTGTTGTTTCTTTCATTTGTCATTTTGTGATATTCCAGGTTCAGGTTCGACGAACAAGAGGTGATCCGATGTTCCGCAATATGAAGGAAGATCATCATGAATGGCTCGAAATCCACTATTTTACCCCGTCTTCCTATGAAAAGGCCGGAGCGGCTTGGCCGATCCGGCTCGGAGCGAATATCGCGAAGCCGAACTATCATATCGGCCCGCGTATTACGCCCTATTATTACCTTTTATTCGTTGTGGAAGGGGAAGGGACGTTTATCCAAAGCAATCGAACCTACCGTTTGCGCCCGAACGACCTGTTTTGCTTGTTCCCGCAGGTGACGCATGAATACTATACAAATCCCGACGCCCTGCTCAAAAAGGTATTCTTCGCCTTCGACGGCAAGTTTGCGCTTCAACTGCTCGAACGGATCGGTCTAGGGCCCTATACGCCTCACCTTGATCATGTACTGACGGCCGATATCCTGGAACTCATGGAGCAATTTTTCCAAATTGTAACGACGCCCGAGAGGCATACGGACCTGGCAAAGCTCGGCATCTTCCATCAAATCATCGATTCGCTTGCGGCCAGAAAACGGAAGATCGACGGGGCCATCGCCCCTCCTGTCGACTGGCTGCAGGAGGGGAAGGATTACCTGGAGATTCACTATGCGGACGGGATTACCGTCGAAAGCGTGGCCGAATACGTCGGCGTGGAACGCACTTACTTCACCAGGCAGTTCACCAAAACATACGGCTTGTCGCCGATGAAATATTTGCAGAAGCTCAAGATGACCGAAGCTCAATTGCTGATCGATCAGACCAGCTATACGCTGGCGGAGATTGCCCAGACGGTCGGCTTCCCCGATCTGCCTTCTTTCTCGAAGGCGTTCAAAAAGTATACGGGAATGTCTCCTGCGTATTATCGCAAGCGGGCTAAAATGGAGGATGTACCCACAAAAGAAATGGATGCGAGGTGATTTCGTGAGCAAAGTTAAAATACGTTCTGCCATAATGGCCGGGTTCTTGTTTTAAAAGACCACCCTCGGTTAAAAGGTGGTCATCGCATCAACATTATTTTTTATAGTGAACGTATACATCGTTTAATTTGGCTGTATTGAATACATCCTTATGCTGATAATTAAGGAAGAACTCATCTATTTCCACCGCAACCTTCCCGCTTGCGGGTGCCGTTCCGCCGCTTACACCGAACATCCTTTTGGCATCTTCCGTATTCGTAAAAACAAAACTGAGCGTCCTCGTATCGTGAGACAATTGAGGAAGCTTCTGCTGCGAGTTCCGATCAACCGTAAACAGAAGCAATTCTCCCAACCTTTCGTCCATCGTATAGGAGAAGGTGCCGGTGACCAAGGCAGACCCGGAGAACTGAACCGTTCCGACATATTCGTCGTCCGCTTGCTGCAAATCAAAATCCTTGACTTCCATTCCGGCTATGGTGTCGCCGATCTGGAGCGTTGCCGCATCAAATCTGTTGGAGTTATTGAACCTGATGACTTGCTGATCGGGATCGTAACTGACTCTGGCTCCCAAGTTTTCAGCCACAAACCTGGCAGGAATGTAGGCCCGATTCTCATAATTCAAGGTGACGAGTTCGTCAGGCAGTTCTTTGGTTTTGCCGTTAAATTCATAAGCGACCGGAAATAATACGGCCTGAATGGAATCCGATGCATACACAACCGAAGCTAAAGACAGCAGTAAAACCGCACTCAGCGCCAGAATCTTTTTCTTCATGAGCAAGCTCCTTTTCAATGTGATTTGGAAAACCGTTCATAAGCGGCATCCATGGTCTTGCCTATTTCCAAATGATGCAAATTTACATACTCCCCCTCCTTTCGCCCCTTTCCATCCTCCGCCGCGCTTTTGCGTCGTGTACGACACCGGTTCGGGCGGGATAATCATGGAGCCCTTTGACCCCTCTGCCCGATAACAGTACCGCGATATACAGGATCATCATGGCGTTTGGCAGGTAGATCCATAAAACATTTGCCGGTTCGTCCGCCCCCCACCACGGCTCGGGCACCAAAATGATCAAATGGGTCAATTCCCACGGCAGCAGTTTGATAAACGTTCTTACCAGAACCTGAAGGAATGTAAGTCTGGGGCCTTTCTCGCTGATCACTTTTAATCCGAGCAGTTGCTTCCCGATCGTTTTCCGCAGAGAGAGCTCGCTCCAAATGAAATACATCCACACCGGCATGGAGAACGTGGCCAGTACCCAGAGTTCTATCTCGTATCCCCGGTCCAAATAATCAAACGGAAATCCGGAGAACATGGTGTACAGTAACAATTGCGCGCCGATTAAAAGGCATGCGGTCAGTGTCATATCCAACCAATATGCCAGAAGTCTCCTTGCGGTTAACTTCACCATCGCCCCTCCCATTTTCGGCGAGTTACAGCCCATTCCATATTACTTCACCAACGTTTCCGCATATTCCATCCATCCGATGTCGAGCTTGCTCCCGCCGATAAAATATCCCGCTTATAAAAGACGAGAGGAGAGCCATCCGGGATATCCCGGACGACTCTCCTCTCGCCCGTCAAACGGTCGCTTTGCGCAGCAGCAAATAAGACGCGATTACATAAAACACCGTCACCGGAACCGTCCACATCGCAAGCTGGAACGCGGAATGTTCGGCCAGCCACCCGAAGATGCGGCCCCACCACTCGTAATACGTGCCGAGAAACCCGACGACAGTCAAGGACACAAGCAGCAAGGCGAAAAACGTATACAGGCCGATGGCGCCGAACCGCCGGTGCACGCCGGATATGGCGAATCCGAGAAAAAACAGGTGCATCAGCACGGCGAACGACATCACGATCAGCTCGATAGGCGAACCGTCATGCACGTGCGGCAGATGGAAAAAGTGCAGATCGGTTCCCCATCTCGTCGTCCAATCGTGTTCCGCAGTCGAGAACACGAACAGGACAATCGAGAGGAGTGCGCTATTGGCTACGACAGCCGCGATGGTGCCGAGGAAATAGTCCGTTCTCCGCACGCTGAGGCCGATCGCGAACGGAAATGTTTGATGCAGGGTGAGCACACCCGCTATCATCATATAAATATAGATGGAAGATAGCCCGCCGGTATACAGCGGCTCCGATAAGAAGAAGCTGATGACGTAATTCACGATGAAGCTGGGTAACAGAACGAATCCCCAGGGAACGATCAGCCACATCCACCGGTCTCTGAAATGAATCTTCATCACGCTTGCGATTCGGTTCACTCGACATTCGCCGCCTTTCTATCCATTTTCCCGCCTGTCAGATGAACAATGAGCTGCTGCAGCGAGACCGGCGCGAGCTCCAGACCGAGCGCTTCGGCTTGCTTCCGGACATCCGGGGCCATGTGTTCCATGACAGCGGCCGACACGAGACCGCCGAAGATATCGCGGTGAATGATGCGCTTGCCTTCCGTAAACGCCTGGACAGCCGAGGCCGGTCCGACGACCGTAAACGCCTGTTCGCGAAGAACGTCGGCATCCTCGCTCAGCAGCAGCCGGCCGTTGTCGATCACGATGATATGCTCCAAAATTCGGCTAACCTCGTCGATCAAGTGAGTGGACAAGATGACGGTTCGCGGATGCGCGGCGTAATCCTCAAGCAGCCGATCGTAGAACAAGCTTCGAGCCACCGCGTCAAGGCCGAGATAAGGCTCGTCAAATATCGTCAGCGGCGCGCGGCTGGCGAGGCCGATGACAATGCCGACGGACGAAAGCATGCCGCGGGACAGCTTCTTCACCCTCCGCTTCAGCGGCAGCCGAAAGTCCTCGATCAGCGAGTTAGCGTACTCGCGGTCCCAGTAAGGGAACAGCGTGGAAGCCACCTCCAGCACATCAGCAACGCAAAAGCTGTCGGGATACTTCTGGCTTTCCTTGATGAAGCATATTTGGCTGAGCACACGGTTATTTTCGTAAGGGTTCTCTCCGAACACCCGAATCTCCCCGCTCGTCGGAAACAACTGGGCGGTTATCATATGCATGATCGTCGTTTTGCCGGCGCCGTTCCTCCCGAGCAGGCCATATATTTTGTTCTCCGCAAGCGCAAAGCTGACATGGTCGACCGCCGTTACGTTCCCGTACGTTTTGGTCAGGCCGTTCACCGAAGCGACGATGCTCATAACGTTTTATCCCCTTTCCGGATCATATCCGTCAATTGTTCCGCGGTGATGCCGAGCTTTCTCGCCTCCCGGATCGTCGCCAAGACGTACTGCTCGTAAAACTGTTCCTTCCGCTTCTCGATAAGCGCCGCACGCGCGCCTGCCGCCACAAACATGCCGATCCCCCGCTTTTTGTACAAGATTCCTTGATCCACAAGCAGATTCACGCCTTTCGCCGCCGTCGCCGGATTGATCTGATAAAAGGACGCGAACTGATTCGTCGAAGGGACCTGTGATTCTTCAGGCAACCGCCCCTCAATGATGTCATCTTCGATGCGCTCGGCAATTTGCATGAAAATCGGTCGGCTGTCGTCGATGAAAAATCCCATGTCCTCACCACTTCAATTGTTAGTTAGTCATGTAATTAACCATACAAGAAATGAACGTGGCTGTCAACAGGGCAGCGAACAATGGGCAAAAGAAAAACCGCACCAGTAAAAGATACTTTCCTTTGACTTCCATACAGCGATGCAATTCATGGCTGACATAGCACCTATCCGAACAGCTCCAAGCATAACGGCTGTGAGCAGCGCCATAGCCCGCGCCGAGATCAACAAGTCCGGCCAACGTGATCAGCAACGATCCAAAAATCTGCATAAGATTTCCGCCATAAACCAAGCCGTGTGCCGGAAAGGCTCCCGGGGCAGTTGCTCATGTATTTCATCCGCCAGCACCCGGGGGTCTTTGCCGAACACTTCCTCCGCCGTCTTCCCTTCCTCCTGGGCCGCCAACAAATGGTCAAGGATCCAACTCGCCCGGTTACACGAGCGATAAAGCAGGTTATAATCAGATTAGCGATCAAAATTCGACGTAAGAATGAGGAAAAGCCATGAATTCTACCAATGAACCACCCAAATCACCGCAAAAAGCGACAATCGCCGATGTGGCGAAAGCCGCCGGCGTATCCAAAACGACCATTTCCCGCTATTTAAGCGGAGATTATAAGTCGATATCCGCCAGCACCCTGAAGCGGATCGAGGAGGCGATCGCGGAGCTCCGTTACAGACCGAACCGGATGGCGAGAGGACTTCGTCAGGCCCGGAGCTATTCCATCGGGATGATTTTCGCCGATATTTCCAATCCGTATTCCACCTCCGTGCTTCGCGGCGCCGAGGACGTATGCACAAGACACGGCTACAGCATCATCGTCTGCAACACCGACAACGATCCCGTCAAAGAAAAAAATTATATCCACATGATGCAAGCCCATCGCATCGACGGCTTGATTATCCACCCGACCGGCCATAACAAGGACATCCTCAACGAAATGGCGGACGAGCGGATTCCCGTCGTCCTGATCGACCGCGAAATACCGGGTTTGGCTTTCGACACCGTCGGAACGGATAACTACAGGGCGATGTCCGAAGCGACGCGGTTTTTCCTGGATCAGGGTTATGAGCGAATCGGTTTTTTCTCGCAGCCGATCGAGCATGTCAGTTCGCGCGCGGAACGGTTTCTCGCTTTTACGGATGTTCTTCGGAACGCCGGCCACCCCAGCGTCAACGATCTGTACGAGTTCGAAATCCGCAAAAACGCACAACTGGAGGAGCAACTGGAACGGTTTATCGAGGCAACGTCCGGACAATCCCGCATGCTTTTTGCGGTAAATGGAATCACCCAGTTAAAGCTGATCAACGCCCTGCAAACGAGAGGACTGCGCATCCCCGAAGATATTGGCATTGCGGGCTTCGACGATTCGGACTGGGCTCCCGTGATCGGATCGGGCATCACTACCGTTGCGCAGCCTACCTATGAAATCGGACAAAGGGCCATGGAGAAAGTGCTGCAGCGGCTCGGCGGCGATGACAGTGCGAAGGAACGCATCGCATTGCCCGGTCAATTGATAATTAGAGGTTCGACCCCTTCCCAAAAATAAAAAAAGATAACGCAAACCGTATTGACGAGGACGCTGTCCTTGTTGTACTTTATCTATGGAACCGATTTCGTAAATCGATTCCATAAAACATTGCGCAAATGGGATTGGCAACCACGAATCCGAAGCCGTCTGGCGGTTAGACGGCTTTCCTTTAACCGTCTTATGGAATCGATTCCGTAAACCGATACCATTAAGTGTTTACGTAAAAAAAACAGACAGGAGTATCTGCATGACGAAGGTTTTTACCACAACGGCGTCTCTCGGAACGCTTGCGGCTCGCCGCGGACAGGAAGCCTGCGTGCCGGTGGCCAAAGCGGCGGGATGCGCCGGAATCGAAATCCGGCGAGAACTTTTTAAGGAAAATTCCCCCGATTTGCCGGCTCTGAAGCGGCGGATCGAGGACGAACATCTTGTAAGCGCTTATTCCGCTCCGGTGGAATTATGGAACAGCGACGGATCGCTCAATGCGGCGATGCTGGACGTCGTCGTACCGGAGGCGTTGGCCGTTGGCGCGGTGTTGCTGAAAGTCTCGCTCGGGCATTATATGCCGGGACAATCCGATCCGGCGGAACTGGGACGTTACTGGTCGCGCCATGTACCGGGAGAAAGCGCTTTAAAGCTGACGGTTGAAAACGACCAGACGCCCCACGGCGGCGATGTGCGGAAGCTTCAGCGCTTCTTCGAGGATTGCAGGAAAGCGGGATTGCCGATCGGCATGGCCTTCGACGTCGGGAACTGGACTTGGACCGGGTGGAACGCAGCGGAAGCGGCCGCTGTCTTGCAGCCGTACGTCGTTTACCTTCACTTGAAGCATGTGGTGGCCGTGGACGGGAAGAACGTAACCGTTCCCCTGCCGGAGGAAGCCGGAAGTTTATGGCGGCGCATTGTCGACTTGTTGCCCCGCGACGCGCCGCGGACAATCGAATTTCCGGTTGCCGGCGACGGTGAGGAGCTGGTCGAAGCTTTGCGCCGGTACGCGGCCATGATAGCGAAAGCATAGGAGGATGTTGTATGAAGTCATGCGATGTCGTCACGTTCGGCGAGGCGATGGCTATGTTTATTGCCGATCACCCCGGCGAACTGCATCAAGTCGAACATTTTACGAGAGCATTGGCCGGAGCCGAGACGAATGTCTCCATAGGGCTGGCCCGGCTGGGCTACAAGATGCGCTGGATCAGCAAAGTCGGCAACGACCCGTTTGGTACGTTCATCATAGAGTCCCTCCGCAAAGAAGGGGTCGATGTGGACATGGTGCTGACGGACGATCGGCATCCTACGGGATTTCAGTTGAAGTCCAAGGCAGAGAGCGGAGATCCCCAGGTTCACTATTTCCGGAAAGGATCGGCCGCAAGCATGTTGAGCGCGGACGACGTCGACCCGGCTTCCTTCACAAGCGCCAGACACCTTCATCTGACCGGGATTCCGCTTGCCGTCTCGGCGAGCATGAGAGAGCTGGCATTCGAAGCGCTGCGCATCATGAAGCAAGCGGGCCGTACCGTATCGTTCGACGTCAATCTCCGCCCGCCGCTATGGAACAGCCAGGCGGAAATGATCGAAGTCGTCAATTCGCTTGCTTGCCAAGCGGATTGGGTCTTGCCGGGAATCGGGGAAGGCAAGCTTCTGACGGGACGTTCGGAGCCGCGGGATATCGCCGGCTTTTACCTGGAACAGGGCGTCAAGCTTGTGGCGGTCAAGCTGGGACCGGAGGGCGCCTACTACCGTACCCCGACGGAAGAAGGCTTCGTCGAAGGCTTTCGCGTTCGAGCGGTGGATACGGTTGGAGCCGGGGACGGGTTCGCGGTCGGATTGATCAGCGGTTTGTTGGAAGGCTTGACGGTTAGAGACGCGGTTCGCCGGGGCAACGCCATCGGAGCGTTAGCGGTTACGGCAGCGGGCGATTCGGAAGGACTGCCGACTCGTCCCCAGTTGGAAGCGTTTATAAGCGCATCCTGCATCCATCCATAGGGGGTTAGCGATATGGAAACAAAAAAACTGCCATCCAGCCGGTGGTTCAGAATCATTCCCATCGTGTTCATCACGTACAGCCTGGCTTACCTTGACCGGGCGAATTACAGCTTCGGCGCGGCGGCGGGTATGGCCGAAGATTTGCACATTACCGCCGGGACGTCGTCCTTGCTGGGAGCGCTCTTTTTCCTGGGATATTTCTTCTTTCAAATCCCCGGAGCCGCTTATGCCGCCCAGAAAAGCGCCAAGAAACTCATATTCTGGTGCCTGATCCTGTGGGGGTTATGCGCGGCCGCAACCGGGGTGGTCACGGACATCCGCTTCTTGTATGTGATCCGGTTTACCCTCGGCGTAGTGGAAAGCGCTGTTATGCCGGCTATGCTGATCTTTCTCAGCAATTGGTTTACCAAAGAGGAACGCTCCAGAGCCAATACGTTCCTGATCTTAGGCAACCCGGTGACCGTATTGTGGATGTCGATCCTATCCGGTTACCTGGTGCACGGTTTCGGCTGGCGGATGATGTTTATCATTGAAGGGCTGCCTTCAGTCATCTGGGCGCTGTTCTGGTGGAAGCTCGTGCAGGATAAGCCGAGGGACGCCAAGTGGCTGTCCGAAGGCGAGAAGAACGATGTGGAGCAAGCGCTTCTGGAAGAACAAAAAGGCATGAAAACCGTCAAAAACTACCGGGAAGCGTTCAAAAACCCGAAGGTGATCATGCTCTCCATTCAATATTTCTTCTGGAGCATCGGGGTTTACGGCTTTGTCATGTGGCTCCCGTCGATCATTAAGCAGGCGGGGAATACCGGGATTGTAGCAGCCGGATGGCTCTCGTCCGTTCCGTATCTGTTAGCCGTTATTCTCATGCTGTCCGTCTCCTACTATGCCGACCGCACGATGAACCGTAAAGGCGTCGTCTGGATTTGTCTGCTTGTCGGCGCCGTCTGCTTCTACGGCTCCTATCTGGTCGGATTGTCGAACTTCTGGCTGTCCTATGCTCTTCTGGTTGTGGCCGGAGGCGCGATGTATGCCCCGTACGGGCCGTTCTTCGCGATTATTCCGGAGCTGCTGCCGCGCAACGTCGCAGGCGGCGCAACCGCTTTGATCAACAGCTTCGGCGCACTCGGCTCGTTTGCAGGCTCTTATATCGTCGGCTACCTGAACGGAGCGACGGGTTCGCCCGATGCGTCTTACATGTTTATGGCGCTGTCCCTGATCGTCTCCGTCATCATGACGATTGCGGTCAAAACCCAGTCCGGCGGGGTACAGGTCAAGAAAGTGACGGCCTAAATACGGAACGGAAGGCTCCGGTGAAGCTTAAGCGGAACCGGGGCCATAACACGCTTGATCGGCAAGACCGGACGCGGTCCGGATGTATGAAGGAGGATATCGGATTATGGCAAAAGTGTTGGCATTGCCGCGTTCCTTTTCCCGTTCGGAAGAAGCGAAGGCATTGTTGGAACAGGCGGGAATGGAAATCGTCTGGAATCCGGAGGGCCGGCCTTTGAAAGAGTCGGAACTGGCGGAGTTGATCCGGGGAGCGGATGCGCTGATTGCCGGCATCGACGAGGTGACCGGCAAGGTGCTGGAGGCGGGCGCGCCAACCTTAAAAATTGTGGCGAAATACGGCGTCGGTTACGATAACATCGATGTGGAGACGGCTTCCCGGCTGGGGATTCCGGTGACCGTTACGCCGGGGGCTCCCACCCGTTCGGTGGCGGAGCTGGCCATGAGCCTGATGCTGTGCGCCGCGCGCCATATCCCGCAGATGAATGCGAGCGTGAAAGAAGGCGGCTGGAACCGCATCACCGGCACGGAGCTGGGAGGCAAGGTGCTGGGGATCATCGGCTTGGGCGCGATCGGAGCGGAGGTTGCAAAGCGAGCCGTCGCCTTCGATATGCGGGTGATCGCGTACAGCCGGAACGTCCGCCAGGACCTGGCGGATCGATATGGCGTCCAGTATGTAAGCTTGCCGGAGCTGTACGCGCAGTCGGATTTCATCTCCCTGCACGTGCCTTCCCAACCCGAGACGATCGGGATGATCAACAGGGACGCCTTGCGGCAAATGAAAAAAACGGCTTACCTGATCAATACGGCCCGGGGAGATCTGATCGTCGAGGAAGATTTATACGAGGCTCTGTCGAATGGACAAATCGCGGGCGCCGGTCTGGATACGTTTGTCCACGAACCTCCGTTACATCTCGATCTGGTCCGTCTGCCCAACGTCGTATCGTCTCCGCATGTAGGCTCCAACACCGTTGAGGCCGGTTACCGCATGGCCCGCATGGCCGCAGAGGAAGTCATTCGCGTCCTTTCCGGAGAACAGCCGCTTTATCCGGTCGGGAAGCCCCGCTAATATAACGCCGGCGCATCCCAACGATCGGCTCGCCCAGGGGGACCTTTGCATGGACGAAGGTCCCCCTGCCTCTTGTCGTCGATATTGGATTATGCCGGATCAATCCATCATCATACTTTGAAGTGAAGGCACAGGTTTTCCTGTCAAGCTGTTTTCAAACATATCGATAATGAATAAAAATCGTTCAGCTTCACGGAACACATGATCCGCCAGCAACGGATGAATGATGCTTTTAATTCGGCAAGCTTCAATTAACTCGCGCGCCGTTTTCTTAAAGTCACGTAATGATTTAACGGAAACCCGATTCTGGTCAAGGAATTGATCAAGAAGAGGGGCCGTTTGCGATTGCGGGCGCATGGAATCCAAATCTCTTGCTTGAAATAATAATTGGTCGAATTCCTGGCTGAAATGATTGGCTTGATCTACCAGCTTCCGTTCCGAGGGATCAAGCAGATGACTGATAAACTTGGCATGATCGGCCATAATTCTCAGGAAAAAAACGTTCTCGTTAATAATGGCGTCAGGAAGCGGCTCCAACCTGCCCGTATTTAGTTCCATCAACCGATTTCTGAAATAATTGGCTTCCCTGCTCACATGATCGACTAACAGCGGAAAATTGTTCGCCCCAGGCAGTTGGCAACGCAGGATCAATCCGAGAACTTTTCTTTTAAACGCCCAGATGTGGGAAACTGCATGATGGACTTCTTCGTTGAACCTTTTGATGATTTGCGGATCTGTTCCAATCGTTAAGGCATTTGCCTTATTTTCTATAGCTTCAAAAATTGAATAAAATTGATTGTTATAG
This sequence comes from Paenibacillus thermoaerophilus, assembly GCF_005938195.1. Lineage (GTDB taxonomy): Bacteria > Bacillota > Bacilli > Paenibacillales > Reconciliibacillaceae > Paenibacillus_W > Paenibacillus_W thermoaerophilus. The sequence goes on along the minus strand of NZ_VCQZ01000032.1, from coordinate 120 downwards.
TCTCAAGTAGTGGTGTAAAATTGCGCCGAGCTTCTTGACAAGGGAAGCCACGGTATGATTTCTACTAAAGTGACGCGACTCTACTTTAGAAGGAGGATCAAACCGTGGCTTCTATAGATA
>NZ_VCQZ01000031.1 GCF_005938195.1 Paenibacillus thermoaerophilus | reverse complement strand
TCCGTTTTTACAATAACGAGCGATTACAGGCAAAACTAAACGGCCTCAGTCCCATGGAATTCAGGACCAAGGCCGCTTAACCGATTTTTATTTTTTTGTACTGTCTACTTGACGGGGGTCAGTTCAATTCGGGACAGCCCCTTGCGGTTGAAAGCGCGCAGGCGAACAGCCGGCCAAGCTTAAGCGTTGGAAATAATCACCTTGAGCGCTTTGTTTTTCGCCGCGTTTTTGAAGACGTCATACGCTTGTTCAATCTGATCGAAGGTGAACCGGTGCGTTACCAATTGTTCAGGTTTCAGCTTGCCCGATTTGACCGTATTCAGAAGCATCGGCGTGGAATTGGTGCTGACGAGGCCGGTCGTAATGGTGACGTTGCGAATCCACAGCTTCTCCAGGTGAAGCTCGACGCTTTTGCCGTGCACCCCGACATTCGCGATATGTCCGCCCGCCGCGATAATTTCCTGACAAAGCTTGAAGGTCGCGGGGATGCCGACCGCTTCAATCGCCACGTCAACGCCCCGATTGCCCGTCAGCTCCAAAATGTTCTCCACCGCTTTGCCGTCGGAAGAGTTCACCGTTTTTGTCGCTCCGAATTTTTGCGCGACTTCAAGGCGGTTGTCATCCAGATCGACCATAATGATTTCTGCGGGAGAATAGAATTGGGCGGTCAACAGCGCGGCCATGCCTACGGGGCCTCCGCCGATGATGGCTACCGTATCGCCCGGTTTGACTTGTCCGGACAGAACGCCGATTTCAAATCCGGTTGGCAAGATGTCGCTGAGCATGACCAGCGCTTCCTCGTCCACGCCTTCCGGAATGTGATACAAGCTGTTGTCTGCATGGGGAATGCGGACGTACTCCGCTTGAGTGCCGTCGATCAGGTGGCCCAGAATCCATCCGCCGTCCTCGCAGTGCGCATATAAGCTTCTCTTGCAGTTGTCGCATTTACCGCAAGACGTGATGCAGGAGATCAGCACACGGTCTCCCGGCTAGAAATTGTTGACGGCCGATCCGACTTCTTCAACGATTCCGACACCTTCGTGCCCCAACGTTCTGCCTGCCGTAACAGCGGGAACGTCCCCGCCAAGAATGTGCAAATCCGTTCCGCAGATGGTTGTTTTCGTAATCTTGATAATCGCATCTGTCGGTTTCAAGAGGGTTGGCTTCGGTTTCTCAACGAGCTCCTTTCCGTGTTGTCCGTTATAAACAAGCGCTTTCATAAAAGCCCTCCTCGTTTAAGATGAGAGATTTGTCTCTCCACGATAAGTATACCCCTCCAGATGGAAGGCGACAACAAGGCGGGGATTTGAAACAATATCCTAGCATTGCTTCGAAACCGGCTTGTCGTGTTACGGGCGGAAAAACGATGGACGCAGCAAGAAGTCGCGGATAGGTTGGGCGTGAGCCGGCAGACGATTCACTCATTGGAAAACAACAAGTATACCCCTTCGCTCATCCTCGCGTTTGAGCTTGCCCGGCTGTTTGACAAGGATATCAATGAAGTGTTCCAATACGTGATCGAAGAAGGGGAGTGCCAAGACCGCAGTTGAAATTTCTCGCTGGCCTGAACCGCAAAAATCGATGTTTTCCCAATATGTCATGGGAGGAGGACATTCTGTGAAGGATTTGCTGATTGTTGTACTGGCCGCTTTGTTTGGCCTCAGCGCCGCTGTGCTGATTCATTTTCAGTGGAAAGAAGGCCGGGACGAGAAAACGGGAAGTATCGCGGCTTGCCGGGGTGGCGGCGGATCATTATCAGGCGGTGTTCGACGCGCTGGCCGAATTGCCGCAGCTATATCCGTTTCCGCAGGGCGGCAATCCGAACGTGCCCGCGAACGCCGATTACTCCATTGCCGTCTTGCAGCGCGCCAAAGCGGCCGAGGAGCGGGGCGTGGAAGCCTTGGAGCGGATGCTCGGGGTTCTGCTGGACGGGTAGGCGCGGGATCGGGAGCGTGAGCAAGACCGGAAGAAGCGGGAGGCTTTTTCCGGTCTTTTCCGTGCAGAATAAATCCATCCACGGAGGATGGCGCAGCCGTTTTTTCTAGGATTACGATGGACCCTGCCTAACGCTCCGAAGCCAATTCAGAACGCTGTCGCAATACGGCTCATCCTTGTAGTGCTCGATAAAAATCTCCTCGAACCCCGTCAGGTCGGTGCCGAGCCGTTCGTCGACGATCCGCTTGTACCAAGGGAGCACGGTTGTCTGCAGCATTCGCGCCTTTTCTTGGCGGATGGCGTCGGCCGACAGGCCGTACGGCTCGAAATGGCGGAGAATCGACAAATAGCCCGCGATAAAATATTGGGCGAAGTTGTAGCCGCTCGGGGGATTGTCGGCATAGTTGAAGATCGGGGACCGGACCACGCAAAACCGCGGATTTTGCCGAAGCAGCTCGTATTGCAAATAAATATGGTTGAAGCCGGTGCCGATAAATTTCGTCTTATCCCCAATCTGTTCGTACGACTCCCGCCGAATCATGACCGACGACAGAAAGCCGGCCGCAACCGAGGCCTGTTGCAGAAAAGCATCCAGTCCCTCGAACGTTTCCACCTGACGGCTGTCGCTCAACACATCAATGAAGATCACCGGACAGTTCCGGTGCGTATGCGCGATGTTCATCAACGGCAGCACCGTCAGATCGACGAAAAAATCGTCGTCGCCCTGCAGCTTCACATACATGCCGCGCGCTTCGTCCAGCAGCTTCAAGATATTCCGCTCCGCCCCGATATTGCTCCCGTTGCGCCAATGGCGAAAATTCGGATACCGCGCCGCGAACTCCGCCGTTACCTCCGGCGTTCCGTCCGGCGAGGCGTTGTCGGACACGCAGACCTCGATCAGCGAGCAGTCGCCGATCTGGGCGAAGATGCTGTCCAGGCACCTGCGCAAATCCGACGCCCGATTGTACGTGGGGATGCAGATGGAGAGAACCGGTTGCTTGCGTCTCCGCCGCAGCACCGCCTCCACCTCGTCGGGACCGCGGACGTCAATCCAATCCGCCGCGGCCGTGTCGAACATCTTGATGACTTTGGCCGGCGCGCCGACCGCTACGCTGTAATCGGGGATATTGCGGATGACGACGCTGTTCGCGCCGATCACCGAGCCTTTCCCGATCCGGACACCGCCGCTGATCAAACAATTCGCGCCGATCCATGCTCCTTCGCCCACAACCGTCTCCCCGTTGGTTTCGGTGATCCCTTGGTACAAGACAGGGATGCCGATCCGCCGGTATTCATGCTGCGTATCCACGATGAAGGTGTTCGAGCCGTAGAGGGAGAACCGCTCCAGCACAATCCGGTTCGCCGCCGATATCGAGACGCCTTTATTGAATTGGCAGCCGTCGCCGATGATGATTTTCGGCCGTTCTCCCGTTACTTTCGTCACAACGTTAAACCAGCATCCGGTCCGGACGAAGACGCCGTTGCCGATCGACATCTCCTCCGTGCCGTGCAGTTGGCAGCCCTGTTGGATGATGGTGTTGGCGCCAAAACGGTAAAATTTCGGCTGCGGCTGTTCCGTCCGGCCGTTCTCCTTTTCGCCGTCTTCCGGCCGGCGTCTGCCTTCGTCCGGGCGTTCGGTCTTGTTTCCGCTCATGTTCGGCCTCCTTACAGGACGACGTATGACAGCCAAGGATCGGTCGGAAAGCGCCGGATCGACGTCTCGCGGATCGGCAGCATCTCGTACAGAGCCGTCGTCTCCCCGGGGAAGGAAGCGCAATTGAGCTCGTCGAAGCAGACGATCGAGCCTTTGCCCATGCGGGGCAAAAACAGCTCCAGCGCTTTTTTGGTCGGTTCGTACAGGTCGAAATCGAGATAAAGCAGCGCCACCATCAGATGCTTGTTCCGCTCCAGGAACGCTTCGCCCGTCTGCATGAAATCACCCTGCACCAGCTCGATGTTCGGGATGTGGGACAAATACCGTTCGGCGTTATATTTTTGCACAGACCGGCTTAACTGTTCGAGCGTTTCTCCCTTCAGATCGCCCGCTTTGAACTCACGGTCGGGCTCTTGGTCCCGCTCGCCGACCGAAGGGAACCCGGAGAACGTGTCGAATCCGATAATTTTGCGCGAGTGGTTGGCAGGTTCGTAGATGTTGGCCAGTTGCGCCCACGTAAACAGGCCGCCTCCGTTAAAGACGCCGCATTCCACGAAGCTGCCGTTGATCCCGAGCACCTGCTTGTAGACCTCGTATCGGCAGAGAAACTTCGCGAGGCTTCGCTTCGTGGCGAAGCGGGGGAACGCTTCGAGCTTGTTGAACACGGACAGCCCCGACGATTCGAACGTCTCCTCCGTCAACCGGTACGCTTCGAAATCGCTCGGGCGGTGATGCTTGCCGATCATGCCCATCGGCCTATACGATTCGCTCATCTTCTCTTCAGCACTCCTCTCACCGTATCGGCGAACGATTGGTAATGAAAGCCCGCTGCCGCGAGCAGATACGAACGGCTTCCGACCTCGTGGCAGAATCGGTCCGGCAGCCCGAATCTGCGCAGCGGGACGGGGAAGCCGGCCTCGGCCAGCGCCTCCGCCGCCGCGCTGCCCAGCCCTCCGACGATGCTGTGCTCTTCGACCGTGACGATCGGCATGCCTCGCTCCGCATAAGCGCGTACCGCCGAGATCGGAAACGGCTTGAGCGTCGGCACGCTGGCCAGCGCCGCCGACACCGGACGGGGTTCGCCGCGCAGCCGCCGCACCCACTCCGCCGCGAGAGGCAGCGCGGTGCCGCTGGCCAGAACGGCGACCTCCGTGCCCCGGACGAGCTCGATCGCTCCGCCGAGCGGAATGCGGGCGGCTTCGTCATGCACCGGCGGCTCCCCGGACTTGCCGAGCCGAATGTACATCGGACCGGGGTGGTCGAAGCTCGCCCGCGTCAGTTCCCGCGCCTCCGTCGCATCGCCGGGGCAGCAGACGGTCATGTTCGGGAGCGCGCGCATCAGCGCCACGTCTTCAAGCCCGTGGTGCGTCGCGCCTTGTCCGCCGTAGGCGAGACCTGCGCCGACGCCGACGATGCGGACGGGCAGATTCATATAAGCGGCGTCGACGCGGATCTGCTCGTACGCGCGCATGACGGCGAATGGAATAATGCTGTAGACGTAGACGACATGGCCGGACAAGGCGAGCCCGGCCGCCATCCCGACGGCGTTCTGCTCCGCGATGCCCGCATTCAGGAACCGGTCCGGGAATGCGTCCCGGAACGGCTCCCAGACGGAGAAGCCGAGATCGGGGGTGATGACGAACAACCGGGGATCGGTGCGCGCCCGCTCGGTCAAGCATCGGACGAACGCGTTCCTCATTTCGCGTCGCCTCCGAGCTGCCGCAGCGCTTCCCGCCATTGTTCGCCGTTCGGCGACCGGTAGTGCCACTCCAGCGTATCCGCCATGAAGTCGACGCCGTACCCCTTGACCGTCCGGGCGAGGACGGCCTTCGGCGCGCCGGTCGACGATGGGGCCGCAAGCGTCTCGGCCAGCGCCCCGATATCGTGACCGTCCGCCACTGCGGTCTCCCAGCCGAACGAAGACCACCGCTCCCGCAGCCGGTCGAACGGTTGAAGCTCCTCGGTCCGGCCGAAGCCTTGCCAGCCGTTGCAATCCACGACGGCGGTCAAGCCGCCGAGACGCAAGGCCGACGCCATCATCGCCGCCTCCCACACCGAGCCTTCGTTGCACTCGCCGTCGCCGAGCACGGCGAAGGTGCGGCTGTCCCGGCCCGCCAGCCGGTCGGCCAGCGCCAATCCGACAGCGACCGGCAGGCCGTGGCCGAGCGAGCCGGCGGAAGCGTCGATGCCGGGCGCGGACTCCCGGTCGAGATGGCCGGGCAGCCGTCCCCCGTCGACGGCGTATTCGTCCAGCCATTCGCGCGGGAAGTAGCCGCGCTCGGCCAGTGTCGCATACAGCGCCGTGCTGCCGTGCGCCTTGCTGAGCACGAGCTTGTCGCGTTCCGGCGCGTCCGGGCGTCCAGGGTCGATGCGCATGACCCGGAAGTACAGGGCGTACAAGATATCCGCACAAGACAACGCCGTGCCGACGTGGGAGGAGCCGGACCGGTACGCCATCGTAACGATCGACCGTTTGATGGACAGGCGCTTCTTCCGCTCCAGGCGCTGCCGCTCCGCCCGCACGGTCCGGGCGATGCCTTCGGCCAGCGGAACGCGGGGCTGCCAGCCGGCCGTCGCGGCGAGCTTCGCCGTGTCGGCTTCGAGGTGCATGACCTGGTCGCGGCGGTACGGCAGCGCGCCGAACCGCAGCTCCGCACCCGGAGCAGCGGCGTCGCGGACGAGGGCGGCGATGTCGCGGATCGTCCGGCTCTCGCCGGAGCCGAGGTTGTAGACGCCGGACGGCGGATCGGGGGCCTCCGCCAACGCGGCGAAAGCCGAAGCCGCATCGTCGACGTACAGATAATCCCAGCGCTGCAAGCCCGGCGTCATCCGGGGCGTATCTCCCTCCAGCAATTGCGCGGCCAGCCCCGGAATGAACCAGCCCTCATCGTCATCCGGGCCGTAGACGCTGAAGACGCGGACCCAGCAGGCGGTCAGCTCGGCGGCTGCGGCTGCGGCCAGCGCTTGTCTGCCGGCTTCCAGCTTGGCCCGGCCGTACAGGGTCGTCGGCGCTTCGGGGTGCGATTCGTCGGCGCGGCCTTCAAGCCGGCCGTATTCGGCCTGAGAGCCCGCTCCGATCCAGAGACGGCAGCCGAGCTTGGCCGCGATGCCGACCGTCTGAACCGTCCAAGCGATATTGGCCAACTGGCTGCAGTCGTTGCGCGCCTGTCCGCCGACGCCGTGCCAGGCCAAGTGGAAGAACGCGGCGAACCGTTCGCCCTCGCCCGCCAGCCGCCGCAGCTCGGACGTCCACGGCTCCGGGTCTTCCAGGCAGCCATGGAAACATCGGAGCTGCGGATGGTCGGGCAGCCGCGAGCGCCGGTCCGTCCGCGGGCGAACCAGCGCATAGACGCGCCATCCCCGCGCAAGCAGCGCCCGGCATAACGCCGCCCCGATGAATCCGGTCGCGCCGGTGACGATTGCGGCCGGAAGCGCGGCTTCTTCGTGCGGGCTGCCGTGCCGCGGCGATTCGGATGCGGTCTTCAACGCCTCATCGACGGCGGCTTCCGCCGCAAGCCCTTTGGCTCCTCGATTAACCGTGTTCCCGTCCATGCCTTCACCCCCTCGATCCGGAATCCGTCACTTCAACACATCAAGCATGGAGACGATTCGTCCGGGCGCGTTCGGCAGCCGGGCTACCGTCTCGGCGATCTCTTCCATATAGCCGTAGCTGAACACCAGCAGCGTATCGACCGGATCGGTCGCCAGCCGATCGACGCCCGCGACGGGAACGCCGGATTTCGGCGCAATCCGGCCGTGCAGCCCCGGGTTGGCGTCGCATACGTACGCGAGCCGCCCGGCGCTCCGCATCGCGGCCATCGTCATCACCCCGCGCCCGCCGGCGCCGTAGCCGGCGATTCGCCGCCCGGCCGCAGCCTCCGTCTCGACGAACGCATCCAGCGCGTCGATTCCCCGCCGCATCTCTTGCTGGAACGCGGCGTAATCGATGGCCGGCGGCTCGCCGTCCGCATCGTCCTCCGGCTGGTAGCCGGCGCTGAATGGCGAGGCGACGACAAGCAGCGAGTTGCCGCGCCGGTCCCGCTCCGGCAGCAGCTTCGCGGTCAGCAGCCGGAAGCCGCTGCGGGCGAGAGCGGCCTTCAGCGTCGCCGCCGTCCAGTACGTGTAATGCTCGTGCTCGAACAGGCAGTATTCGCGCCGGCGCACGATCTGCTCCAGATCGTGCACCTCCAGCACGAGCAGCCCTCTCCGCGGATGCAGCGTCCGGCGGGCGGCGGCCAGCGCGTCGGCCGGGTCCGGCAGATGGTCGAATGTGTAGGTCATGAGCAGCACATCGGCTTCGCGGAACGGCTCGGGGAGCCGGTCGACCGTGCCGGGGCCGAACAGCGCCTCCAGCACGGGCACGCCGCGCGTCCGGCTTTCGCGGCACAAGACGGCGGACGGCTCGACTCCGTACACGTCGGCGCCGTGGCGCTTGAAGCAAGCGAGCTGGGTCCCGTCGCCGGAGCCGATCTCGATCGTCTTAAAGCCGTCCGCCAACCCGTAGCGGCGGCGAAGCGCGGCCGCCAGCCGCTCCATGAAGCGGGAGGCCAGCCGCGAGGAGCCGACCGTGTATCCGTAATCGGCGTAATAATCGCCCATCTCCAGGCTGCCGACCGTCTGGGAGACGCCGCAGTCCCCGCAGACGTATACATCGATGTCCGCCAGATACGAGGCGGCGGGATCGCCGGGCCGCCTCATTTCCTCGGTGAGCGGCATTTGCGGCAGGTGGACCCACGGCTCAGCGCCGGGCTTCCGCATACGCGGCACGCTGCGGCGGGGTCCGGCGGAGGCGGGCCGATCCGCGAAGCGGCGGGGCTAGGCGCATCTCCGGGTGTCGTGGCGCAGACCGAATCGGTTGACTCCCTCATGATTCTCCTCCTTCCCTCAGGCTCCGCAGCGCTTGCTCGTAATCGGCGATCTGGCGCATCGAGACGTCCTTCATCGAAGCGCCTTCCAGCCAGCTTTCATACCACGCTGCCGTCTTCTCAAGCATCTCCGAAGGGCGCCACACCGGCCGCCAGCCGAGACGGGCCCGCGCCTTGGAGCTGTCCAGCTTCAGCACGGACGCCTCGTGCGGCCCCGCATCTGCACCGCCGTCCGCGATGATAACGGGTCCCGAAGGCGCCCCCAGTCTGGCGCACAGCCGTTCGGCCAGCTCGCGCACCGTCAGTGTCCGTCCGCTGTCCGGCCCGAAGTTCCACGCTTCGGCATAGACGCCGCCGTCCGCGTACAACCGTTCCGCCAACCGCAAGTATCCGGCCAGCGGATCGAGCACGTGCTGCCAGGGCCGCACCGCGTCCGGACGGCGAAGCACAGGCGCGCGCCCTTCCGAGACGGCCCGGACGATGTCCGGGACGATCCGGTCGGGCGCGTAATCGCCGCCGCCAATCACATTGCCGGCGCGCACGGTAGCAACGGCGGGCCCGCCGCCCGCGCCGAAGTACGAGAGGCGGTAGGCCTCGGCGGCGAGCTCGGCGCACGCTTTGCTGGCGGAGTAAGGATCGCGTCCGCCGAGCTGGTCGCTCTCTCGGTACCCGTGCACCCATTCCCGGTTGACGTAGCATTTGTCCGACGTCGCCAGCACAACCGCCCGGGCGGTACCGGCGCGGCGTGCCGCCTCGAGGACGTTCACGGTCCCCATCAGGTTGACGGCGAACGTGCCCGCAGGATCGGCGTAAGACGCGCGCACGAGCGGCTGCGCCGCCAGGTGGAACACGATGTCCGGCTTTGATTCGCGCATGGCCGCGAGCACTTGTCCGCCGTCGCGCACGTCGCTGCGCAGCCAGCGGATCTCCGCCTCCAGCCCGCAAAGGCGATGCATCGCGGGCGATGTCGGCATGCCGTCGCTGAAGCCGATCACCTCCGCGCCGAGGCGAGTCAGCCACAGGCTGAGCCATGATCCTTTAAAACCGGTATGGCCGGTAATCAGCACGGTTTTGCCCCGCCACATGGATGATCCGTCCACCTTCGCCACCCCTTTCCGTACCGTTCGATTCAGCCTTTCCACACCTTCCAGGGCGCTTGTCCCGTCTTCCACTGCTCCTCCAGCAGCGCCTTGTCTCGCATCGTGTCCATCGCCTGCCAGTAGCCGGTATGTTTGTAGGCCATGAGTTGGCCTGCCCGCGCCAGCCGTTCCATCGGTTCTCTCTCGAAGGTCGTCTCATCCCCTTCGATCTCTTCCAGCGCTTCCGGCTCCAACACGAAGAAACCGCCGCTTACCCAATGGCCGTCGCCCTTCGGCTTCTCGACGAAGCTTCGGACCTTCTGCCCCGCGTCGATCGAGAGCGAGCCGAACCGGCCGCCCGGCTGCACGGAGGTGAGCGTCGCCCGCTTGCCGTGCCGGCGGTGGAACGTGAGCAGATCGCGCAGATCGATGTCGGCTACGCCGTCTCCGTACGTCATCATAAACGTACCGCCGCTCACATATGGCGCGATCCGCTTCAGCCGTCCGCCGGTCATCGTATCCTGGCCGGTGTCGACGAGCGTCACCCGCCAGCGCTCCGCTTTCGGCCGGCGGTAGATCGTCAGCGGCTGCCCGTCGACGGTGAAATCGAACGTCACATCCGATTCGTGGAGGAAATAGTGGGCGAAATATTCTTTGACGACATAGCCCTTGTAACCGAGACAGATGACGAAGTCATCGAACCCGTAGTGCGAGTAAATTTTCATAATATGCCAAAGGATCGGCCGTCCGCCGATTTCGATCATCGGCTTCGGCTTCAGATGCGACTCTTCGCTGATGCGCGTGCCGAGTCCCCCGGCCAAAATGACGACTTTCACGGCCTCACCTCCGAACAGATCGTGGCTTCTTGCGACAGACGGCGATGACGTACGTCGGTTCGCTGCTCTTGTACGTCCGGAACGGAATCGGCCGGCTCCCCGTATCGGGCGTCCTGCGGCCCGCTTCCCGGTCCGGCTGCTGTCCGTTCGCGTCCCGAAGCCAGCGCATCGCCGCAAACCGCGAGTCGTCGAACCAGCTCTGACCGTACAGTTCCTCGATCCGGAACTCCTGCAGCAGCTCCCCGACCAACTCGCTGGTCCGGTACTCAAACATATGATGCGGATTCGCCGGCTGTTCTTCGAAATAGAGGCTCGCGTTCGTCACGGCCCGGTTCGGCGTCGACACGATAAACAGGCCGTCGTCCTTCAGCACGCGCGCCGCCTCCCGAATCCAGGCCGCGCCGTCCGCAATATGCTCGATCGTCTCGAAGGATACGACGGCATCGAACAAGCCGTCGGGGAACGGAAGCCGGAGCACATCACCCTGCACGAACGTCACGCCGTCCCGGCTGTAGTCGAGCTTCGCCCGGTCGATTGTCGCGGCGTCGATGTCGATGCCGGTCACGCTCGCCGCCCCCGCGTTACGCAGCATGAGCGAACCGTAACCGGCTCCGCAGGCGGCATCCAGAACGTGCAGATCGGCCACGAGCGAACCGGCAAGCTCGTACCGGCGCAGATGCTCCTCATACACGTCGGGCAGATTCGCCATGACGAACGGGTTAAGGATCAGCCGCTCGCCGGTAAACGCCACGTCGTTCTGCTCCTTGACCGGAGGCGCGGTGAGTGCCGTCGCCGCCGGTCTCGCCGATGCGGCGCCGTCGCCGCTCTGCTGCAGGGCCGCCGGCTTCCGTCCGAAGGCGATGAAATACGCGGCGGCCAGCTCCTCCCGTCCCGTCCCCGGGACCGCGGCGGCGATCCGGTTCAGCTCGGCTTCGTCCTCCGCGGTCCGGTGATCCGTCACGATCGTCAAGCTGCTAACCGCCAGTCCCTGTTGCGCCAAAGACCGCTTCGCTTCTTCCGGCGTGTACATGTCGCCGATGCGCAGCTTGTTCGACAGCTCCGGGGACAGCTTGGCATAACGGAAAAAGCTTCGGTTCGGGAAGCAGGCCAACAGCCAGCCTCCCGGCTTCAGCTTGCGGAGCAGCCGGGCCCACCAGCCCGCATCGGTATCCGCCAACGCGTGCCAATCGCCAATCAGGACGCCGTCGAGCGAGTTTTCCGCGATCGGCCAGTCCTCGGGACGCGCGGTGCGGAACATTTCAATGCCGCACGCAGCGGCGATGCGCGACGCCGTCTCGAGGCGCTCGACGCCGTACAGCTTCGAACCGGGATACCGGTGCCGCATCCGCAGCAGCGTCGCGCCGCATCCGCAGCCGATCTCCAGGACGGTCAGGGGGGCGCCGGGCCGCACCTCCCGCTCGATCACATCGAGCACGTCGGTTCGGATGGCGGTGCCCTGCACCGGGTGGAAGCCCCACTTGGCGGCGAACTTGACGGCGTTGTCGGCCAGGGTGCGTTCGAACCGGGCCGAGTTCTCTCCGAACGATACGCTGCCGTAATGGTGAATGAACGTATCGCCGCAGAGCAGCAGCTTGTAGCCGGCCAGCCGGAGGCGCAGGCCGTAATCGTCGTCCTCGAAGTTGCCGACGCCGAAGCGTTCGTCGAAGGCTCCCGTCTTCTCGTACGCCTCTCGCCTGATCAGCAGGCAGTAGCCGATCAGCTTGACGCGCTCCTCCCACTTGGCGGGGTCGGTCCGATTGAACGAGACGGCGAACTGTTCCATCTCGTCCATCGTCCGGTACGGCACGGGGATGGCTGTCCAGTAGGACGCATAATTCGTAACCGGCCCGACCGCTCCGACCGAAGGGTCGCTCAGCAGCGCTCTCTTCAATCCTTCGAGCCAGTTGGCCGTGACAAGCGTATCGTTGTTGAGCAGCAGGAGCAGCTCGCCCCGCGCAAGCGCCAGACCTTGATTGCACGCCTTCGGAAAACCGGCATTGAACCCGTTCCCGATCGTCCGGATATCGGGTTGCTCCCCCAGCCACTCGGCGGTTCCGTCCGCGGAACCGTTGTCGACGACGATCAGCTCGTAGCTGCCCGGCTCCGTGTGTTTCCTGACACTGTCGATGCATTGCTTCGTATAATCCAGCTTGTTGTAGGTGACAAGCACGATGCTGGTCAACATGGCGGCTCTTCTCCGCCCGCCGCTCCGCCGGCCTGCGCCTTGCCCGCAAGCGCCGCCTCGAGCTTCCGTTTGTTGCTGAGCAGATTGGCGTCCTCCGGCAGATAGGACAGCGCTTGTTCGTTATGCTCGTAAGCCTTCTGCAGCTCTCCGAGTTTGGCGTAGCAGATGCACAACTGCACATGCGGCATCCACGTCCAGCAGACCAGATTTTGCACGCCCATATGAAAGAGCGGCTTCTCCAGCTTCAGGGCCGTCTCGTACCAATAGATCGCCGTAGCGTAATGGCCCTCCGCTTCGAAGCAGTAACCGATCCAGCAGCAGAAGTCGGCGCGCGGTTTATCGTATTTGAACGCCATCAGAAGACTCTCCAATTTCCGCACCGGCTGGCCCAAGTTGTGGTAGCATTCGGCCAGCTTGCTGCAAGCCATCATATGATCCTCCGGATAATCGACGGGGCCGCTCAAATAACGTTGATACAGCTCGCTCGCTTCCTCGTATTGTCCGGCATCGGCCAGCTCGTTGGCGTAATAGAACAGATTCCGGCCTTCCAGCTTCCCTTCGGCGACGATTTTCTCCTTGAAAATACGCATGTTCCGGGCGGAATGATCGCCGACCCGCTTGTGGGAGACCGCGATGTCGGTCAAATACAAATTGCCGTCGGACACATCCAGATATTCGTGGATCGGGCTCACCCAACGGTAGCCCTTGGAGCGCTTGACGAGGCGGTTGCGCCGGGACCCCGCCGTCGGATTGCCGGCATCGTCGAAGGCGAGATGGTATTCCATCACGACCGAATCGTAGCGGGGGTCAAGCGTTTGCTTCAGTTGCCTGAACTTTTCCCGGTCTTTCTCGAACAGCAGATCGTCGGCGTCCAGCCACATAATGTAAGACTGGGTCGCCAAACTGAACGAATAGTTGCGGGCGGCCGCAAAATCGTCGATCCATTCGAAATCGAAGATCCGGTCGGTGTACCGGGCGGCGATTTCTTTCGTCTTGTCCGTCGATCCGGTATCGACGATGACGATCTCGTCGACAAGGTCCGCGACCGAATCGAGACAGCGTGCCAGCACTTCCTCTTCATTCCGGACAATCATGCACAAGCTGACGGTGATCATAAGTTCCCTCCTGACGCATATGCATGTCCTCTTTCTCTTATCGTATGTCCGGCAGGTTCCGGCGGCATGGACGTCTGGCCCCGCACGGACACAAAAAAAGGAGGATAAGGGGCCCCCCTTATCCTCCGCGACGGATAGGACTTGCTGTGCTCTCTGACAAACGGTTGCGCGTTCGTTATACCGAGGAGGACGCGACGCCCCAGAACACTTCCGGGCCGACACGCGCGCCCGAAGCGACCAGCGCAGCACTACCCGAGATAAAGGCCGTGTATACCGTCTCTGCGGCTGCGGGTGCCAGCAGGTCTTGGGCGGTGAAGCTGACCAGTTCGGCTTCCGCGATAGATAAACTGAAGGGGACGGTTGCCGTATAGATGGTCGTTCCGCCCGTCGTTCCCCGTACGACCGAGATCGTAAACGTGCTGCCGATTAATCCGGCAAAACCGCTGATTCCGATCGTTCCGGTCAACGTAACGATCGGGTTGGCTACGTTTTGCGTCTGCAGGCCGATGATTCCGAACAAGGCGGGTGTTGTCGTGAGGCTGACGCCGATCGATCCGGTCGCATTGGCGTTCATGGAGCTACGAAGATCAAGAAAAGTTCCCATAATGTTACACCTCCTAGTTTTCGAGAATACTATAAGGTACGCAGCATCTACTCGTTTGGAATGGACAAGTAGAGGGGGCAAAGGTTGGTTTTTGAAAAACCGGCTCCGTCCTGACTCGTATCACCGCTTTCCCGCCCCTGAATATCGTAGTAGCAAACATCTCCGGGAGGTGGGAGCCGTGGCGAAGATGACGATAGCCGCAGTAGGCGACCTGTTGATGAAGAGGACCATCATCCAAGCGGCGAGGCGAACCGGTTCGGATTCCTATTCGTTTGCTCCTCTGTTTGCCGGCGTCGCCCCGTATTTGCGCAAGGCCGATCTGACGATCGGCAATCTGGAGACGACGTTTTCCGGACGTGACCCGAGCGGCCGGTACGAACGCAGGAGCAGACGGACAGGCAATCCGCTGTTCAACTGCCCGGATGAACTGGCCGGCGATTTGAAGCGAGCCGGCTTCGACGTGCTGACGACGGCGAACAATCACAGCATGGACGGAGGCGCTTCCGGCTTGCGGCGGACGTTGGCGGTTCTCGACCGGCACGGTATTCGTCACACGGGAACGAGCCGGTCGGCCCAGGAATCCCGACGATACCTGATCGTCCGCGCCAAAGGGATCCGCGTCGGCATCTTGTCCTACACGACCGGAACCAACTCCATTCCGGTGCCCAAGCCTTGGCTCGTCAACCGGATCCGGACCGGGAGGATCTTGGCGGATATGGCGTATCTGAGAAAACGGACGGATCTGCTCGTCGTATGCCTTCATTTCGGGCTGGAATACCATCGGGTTCCCAACGCCAGGCAGAAAAGACTCGTCCGGCTGCTGTTCAAGCACGGGGCCCACGTCATTCTGGGTGCGCATCCGCATGTGCTGCAGCCCGTCGTGTTCCGGAAGACGACAGACATCCGCGGAGAGCTGCGGCATCGCGTTGCCGCCTACTCGCTCGGCAATTTTGTGTCTACCCGTCTGAAGAAAAATCCGCATACGATACGCGCGATGATTCTGCGGATAACGGTCGTCAAAAATCGCCGCGGGATTTCGGACATCGTCCGCATCGCCCGTACGCCCACCCAGGTTCGCCGCGTCCGCATGAAGGGGAGAACCGCCTTCCGGGTGGTTCCCGCGCAACATTGAGGAGGCAGAGCCGGATCGGCCGCTCGCGGGGCGGCACGGTCCTTGCGGAATTTCGGACATGCCCGATTCGCGCCGTCTCCTTATAATAAGGTTGGGGGTGAAGCTACGAGATGTCCGAACCTCGGTACACGAATACCCGACTATGCCCGCTGTGCGGACAGGACAACCGGTGCGGCTATGAAGCCGGCCTGCCCATCGAGGCCTGCTGGTGCTACCGGTCCGGCCCGATTCCGGGCGAACTGCGCGCGCGGGTTCCCGAAGAAAAGCGGGGGTCCTGCATATGCGAAGCCTGTCTGGAGCAATTTCGGCGCGAACATGAGGATCATTGAGCGGTGCGCGTCACCTGAAGAAGGATCGCGAAAGGCGAACAAGCCGAATTCATCTATTCGTTTGGAATCGCGGATACTGCTGAACATTCAACAGAACTCATTGGCATATAATGGATATTCCTCAACTTGTTTTGTCGCCAACGTCCGCCAACGTACATAACATCAATAAAATCGCCCTCCGCCCGGCCAAGAAAGCCGGTTGAAGGGCGATTTTCGTTTTTCAGGCGCTTCCCTGTTATGTTTGCATTCGGCGTTATTGCTGGTTTTCATCCGCACGATTCGCGGATTGGTTCTGCTCGAAAGCTTCCGCTGCTTGCTCCGCGGAGAATTCCGTATCCGCTTCGCCCGGAACCGGCAGCTTGTTCAGCTTGGTCGTCTGCACGTCCGATTTCGACGCTTCGTTATGTTGCTGATGGGGCACGGTCGGCACCTCCCTTCATGCGTGGCATAAGGAATAGCTTTCCATGTGGGGAAAACATTTATGCATTCCCGCCGTATACCCGGTTTTTCCCGCGTCCGAGACGGCCCAGAATTTCTTGTCAACCGTGCGGAGAGGTTTCGATCGGCAAGAGATATGCCGATATACATACCAGAGGCACGAGAGAACAATAACCGCGAAAGGTGATGACATGCCCAAAATCATCAACCATGACGAATATCGCAGACAACTGCTGAACCAATGCTTCGGGTTATTCGCCGAATACGGATATGCTTCCTTATCCATGAGACAGATCGCGGGCTTTTTGGGCGTATCGACGGGCACGCTGTACCATTACTTTCCCAATAAGCTGGCGATGTTCGAGCAACTGCTGATTCTGATAACCGAGGAGGACATCGCCTTTGGCTCCCGGATGATGGAGATAAGCGGCGTGGAGGATCGGCTGAGGGCGTTTTTTACCCATGTCTTCGAGAGCGAAGAACGGTTTATGCGGAAATTTATGATTTTGCACGAATACATCCGGCAGGAGAAAACGGGCGCCGTACCGGAGCAACATTCGGCGATCCAACGGACGATCGGCGAGTATATCCGCTTGTGCGAACAACTCGTCGGAGACCGGAAGATCGGGGTGTTTATGCTGGCCGTGATTCACGGGCTGCTGATCCAGCGCTATATAAATGGGGCGGCGACTTCTTACGAGGAGCAAGCCGAGCTGGCCGTGGATATGATTCTGAGACGAGTGGAGGAACCCTGGGAAAATCACTCGCGGTTACAGCCGAAAGCCCCATGACAGGCTTGCCGATTTGGCGGTACTGATCGTCTCTGGCCGATCCGTCAGCGTCGTCCCCAACGCCCCGGCGTCGTTCAAGCTGCAAGGCGGATGGAGTGATGCCGGGGCAAGGCGGGGGAACAGGCCGTAGGCGCGGCGAGGATCGATGGCCGTGCCCGGATTGACGGCAACAAACGGCATATGCTAATTTTAGGTTATTGATAATGATTATCATTAACCGGAGGGGCGGGCTGAGGCCAGCCGTCTCCTTGCCTGCAGCCAGAGGAGGAGCCTCATGCATATGAACGCGGAATGGCCGGCAGTCAAAGGCCCGGTTGCGTCGCAGCCGAATTCCGGGCCGAATTTGGACGAGGTTAAAGCTTTTATGGATCGGCATTATCATGAGCCGCTTACGACCGGGCAGTTGGCGGAAATGGCCGGTCTCAGTCCGAAATATTTCGCGCATTTGTTCAAAAAAACGTACGGACAGAGCGCCGTCGAATATTTGACGGATCTGCGGATCAACCGGGCGAAGCGGTACTTGGCCGAATCCGGAGCGCGTCTGCGGGAGATCGCGCTTCAGGTGGGGTACAGCGACGAGTTTTATTTCAGCCACAAATTCAAGAAGGAGGTGGGCGTCTCTCCCTCCGATTACAAGAAACAGGCCAGAAGCCGCGTCGCCGCCTGCTCCCCGCCGATTACGGGGCATCTGCTGGCTTTGGATGTCGTACCGGCTGCGGCGCCCCTCGATCCCAAATGGACCGCTTATTACTACAACGACTACCGGACGGCAATCAAGTTCCATCTGAAGCTGACCGAACCTTACAGCCATTTGAAATTCGACGCGAACATCGGCATGCTCTCCCGGATTCGTCCGGACGCCATTATCGGAACGGACCGGCTGTCGGCGGACGAGCGGGCAAAGCTGACGGAGATCGCGCCGTCCTTGTTTATTCCGGAGTCGGAGGACGGCTGGAGAGACCAATTGAGAAAAATCGCCCACTTCCTCAACCGGGAGGAGGCGGCGGAACGATGGATTCAACGCTACGAGCGGCAGGCGGAGTTCGTCCGGGAGCGCATCGGCAAGGTGTTGGGCGGCGAACGGATTCTGGTTCTGAGAATATACGGCAGCCGCCTGCACGTCTACTGGAACCGGGGGCTGGAGGACGTGCTGCGCCGGGATCTGCGGCTTGAAGCCGCCGACAGAGGCGGATCATCCGTCCGCAACACGCCTATTACGCTGGAGCAACTGCGCGAGCTGAACCCGGACCGGATGCTGCTGGCCGTCTGCCCGGATACCGCTTCGCGGACGTATTGGCTGGCCTTGCAGCACTCCTCCGCTTGGTGGCAGCTGAAGGCGGTCAGGAAACGCCGCGTGTATCCGATCCCGTCGGACCCGTGGTTCGAATATTCGGCTGTTGCCGTCAGCCGGATTCTGGATGAAGCCCTGCTGCTGTTCACGGGAAAAAGTACAAAGGCTTTGCCGCATTAAGTACATGGCCTCCGGGCAAGCGATGACTTATAATCCTCCTCGTTGAGAATGGTTATCACAGGAGGGATCGTCCCATGTATCGAAATGCCAGCGGATTTGGCCGCGCGCTGCGAAATGCCGCTGTTGTCCTGCTCTGCGCCGTTGTGGGCGGGGGCCTGCTTGCCGCCTGCGGCTCCGGGGAGAACAAGGAGCCACCGCCCAGTCCTTCCGGCACCCAGGGCGCCGCTTCTACCGCACCCGCCGCGGGGGCAAACAGTCCGGAGCCGGCGGGAGAACGCAAGGTGAAGGACGAGCTCGGCCACGAACTTGTCGTCCCGGCATCACCCAAGCGGATTTTCGCGCCGTATCTGGAGGATTCTCTCCTCAAGCTCGGTCTGAAGCCCGTCGCCCAGTGGTCCAACGGCAATCAGGCGCTTGAGTATTTGCAAGAGGAGTTAAAGGACGTGCCGAAGCTCGACCTCTCGACCGGATTGCCTTCGCCGGAGGTGCTCCTGTCGTACAATCCCGATTTGATCATCCTGCACACTTCGAGCTATGCGGGCAACGGCGTTTACGAGAACTATTCCAAAATCGCGCCGACTTATGTATTCAACAACGCGTCCGGCAATATCGAGAAGTCGCTGCTCGCGCTGGGAGAGCTGGTGGGCAAACAGGCCGAAGCGGAGCAAGCGCTGAAGGCGTACCGGGACAAAGCGGAGACGGCGAAGAAGAAGCTGGAGCAGGCGGTCGGGGGCAAAAAAGTCGCGATTCTCCGTTTTGCTCCCAAAGGCGTCAGTCTCATGGGCGCCAACTATTTGTGCGGCTACGTCGTGCATCAGGATCTCGGGCTCGGCCGTTCGAAGCTGGTGGAGAAAGAAAACAGCGCGAACATCACCTTGGAGATCTTGCCGGAGCTTGACGCGGATTATATCTTTGTGATCAATCAATACGGCCAAGGGACGGAGCGTCTCCGGGAGATGACGGAAAGCCCGGTCTGGAAGAGCATTCCCGCCGTGAAGCAGGGACATGTGTACGAATTAAACGATATGCACTGGCTGGGCAGCGGGCTGATCGCTTACGAGAAGATGATCGACGATACGCTCAAGCTGCTGGTCCAATAGCGGTATAAGGAGCGATGGAAACCATGGAACAACACAATCGGGATTCCGCCGAGGCGTTAACCCATTCGCGCCCCAGGTTCGACATCCCCCGCACCTTCCAGTGGGACATGCGCTCGCGCGCGGAAAACCGGCCGTATCGCATTTTCCTGTCGATTCCGCCCGGCGAACCGCCCGAAACGGGTTATCCGGTGATTTATCTGCTGGATGCGAATTCAGTATTCGGCACGATGGCGGAGGCGGTGCGCCTGCAGAGCGGCAGGCCCGACAAGACCGGAGTCGTGCCGGCCGTCGTCGTCGGGATCGGCTATCGGACGGACACCCCGTTCGGGCTTGAACGCTATTACGACCTGACGCCGGCGCCAAGCGACCGGTATACCCGGAAGCCGGACGGAACGCCCCTCCCCGAGCAGGGCGGAGCGGCGGCGTTCCTGCAATTTATCGAGGAGGATCTGAAGCCGCTGATCGAACGAGAAACGGCGATCGACCGCGGGAGACAGACGATTTTCGGCCATTCGCTGGGAGGGCTGTTCGTCCTGTATGCGTTGTTCGCCAAGCCTCATGCCTTCCGCCATTATGTTGCCGGCAGTCCGTCCGTACACTGGATTCCGGCCTATATGGAGGAAGCGGAGCAGTCATTCGTCTCGCGCCTCGCGCGGGAGCGCGTACAGGCCGATGTTCTGATCGCCATGGGAGGACTGGAGCGGGGACACGTCTCCGGCAATTTCGACAGCGCCAGAGCACTCGCCGAACGGCTGTCCGCCTATTCCGGCCGGGGATTAAAGGTTCTGTTCAGGGAGTTCGAGGACGAAGGCCACGTATCGGTTCTGCCTCCCTTGATCAGCCGCGCGCTGCGGTTTGCCTTGCAGCCGGAAGCTTGATGCGACAAGCGCCACGGAAGCTTGCACGTCCGTGGCGCTTTTTTATTTGGAAGATCATGAAGGTTGATTCGCCGAATAACAGCCGGACGACTGCCCTCTGGCATAAGGGCGGGCGGCAGGTTATAATAGATCAATTATAAGGTTCCGGCGCGGAGCTGCGGACCGCTGCGCGCGGCTCGGACTGTCTCGGGCGGCAAGCCGCTTGTGCCACCGGAACGGCATACCGGGTTATGATCTCACGCGAAAAGAAGAGGATCACGCATGAACCAATCGATCTACGGACTGACGCTCGAACAGCTAACGGCATGGCTGGAGGAGCGCGGACATAAAAAATCCCGGGCCGTGCAGGTTTGGGAATGGTTATACCGGAAGCGGGCCGCGGCGTTCTCGGACATGACCGATGTGCATCCGGCATGCCTGGAACTGCTGGCCAGCCACTTCGCGATTCAAACCGCGAGCGAGCATCTCCGGCAGACGTCGGCGGACGGCACGGTCAAATTTTTGTTCAGGCTGGCGGATGGCAATCTGATCGAAACCGTGCTGATGCGCCATAAATACGGTTTGTCCGTCTGCGTGACGACGCAGGTCGGCTGCAATATCGGCTGCAGCTTCTGCGCCAGCGGATTGCTGGCGAAAAGCCGCGATCTGTCGGCAGGCGAGATCGTGGAGCAGATCATGAAGGTGCAGCTTCATCTGGATCAGGCCGGGCAGGGCGAGAAAGTCAGCCATATCGTCGTCATGGGTATCGGGGAGCCGTTCGACAACTTCGAGAACCTCATGACGTTCCTGCGCGTCGTGACCCATCCCAAAGGACTGGCGATCGGCCCCCGGCATATTACGGTTTCGACAAGCGGACTGGCCGACAAAATCTACGCGTTCGCGGACGCCGAACCCCAGGTCAATCTGGCGGTCTCGCTGCACGCGCCGAACGACGAGCTGCGCACGCGCATCATGAAGATCAACCGGGCGATCCCGATCGCCAAGCTGATGGAGGCCATCGATTATTATCTGGCCAAGCGGAAGCGCAAGGTTACGCTGGAGTACATCCTGCTGAAGGATATCAACGACCGGCCGGAGCATGCGCTGGAGCTGGTCGAACTGATCGGAGACCGCAAGGAAATGGCGGCGGTGAACCTCATTCCTTATAACCCCGTCGACGAGCACAGCCAGTATCGGCGCAGCGAGCCGGAGTCGGTGAGGGCATTTTACGATGTGTTGAAAAAACACGGGATCAACTGCAGCGTGCGGCTTGAGCACGGAACGGATATCGACGCCGCTTGCGGCCAGCTTCGCAGCAAGCAGATTCAAAAGGATACAGCCGGCGCCCATCAGCCCGGCACAGCCGCCCCGGCTCGGTAGAGCCGGGGTTATTCGTCAAGGGACGTCGCGCGGGAGGGCGGTCTGTCGGAAAGTTGCGGTCTTATTCCGCGCCTCTATATAACGGTTCCCGATTCGCTTATACTGGCGGTAACGGGGTGATCGGATGGACCAGGAGCTGTTCGACCGGATATACCAATCGGTCGTCCGCCGGGAAGCGACCTATGACGGCATCTATTATACGGGCGTGCGGACGACCCGGATCGTGTGCCGGCCGACCTGCAAGGCCAAGACGCCGAAAGCCGAGAATGTGACCTTCTACCCGTCATTGGAGATGGCATTGCAAGACGGCTACCGGCCCTGCAAGCGCTGCAAGCCGGAGTCGAACGGAAGGCTGCGGCCGGATGCCGCGCTGGCGGCGCAGGTGGACGCCGTCATCGAAGCCCGGTTCGCCGGTAAGCTGACCTTGCGGGCGATCGCGGAGTCCCTCTCCGTAAGCCCGTATCATCTGCAGCGGGTGTACAAGCAAGTAAACGGATATTCGCCGGCGCAGAAACTCGAACAAACCAGACTGGCTCACGCCAAGAGGCTGCTTGCTCATTCCGGCGATGCCGTCGCCGATGTCGCGGCGGCCGTCGGTTACGGAAGCCCGTCCCACTTCTCCGCCTGGTTCAGCCGCAGGACGGGCCGTTCGCCCACGGAATATCGGAATGCATGCCGAGGAGGCGACTTGATGTGATGTCCCGTAAAGCATATCGTCATAAGCTGGCCGGACCGGCGGGCGCGTGGACGCTGCTGGCGACGGAGCAAGGTCTATGCCGGATCTTGTATCCGCAGGAAGAGGCGTCGCAAGCCGGACCGTGGCTGGACCGCTGTCTGCCTCACGGGGAGTGGGCGGACGATCGCGGCTTGTTCGACGAATTCGGCATCATCGACCGGCTGGAACGCTACTTCGCGGGCCAGCCGGTCCGCTTCGACGACATCCCCCTCGATCTGCGGGGAACCGACTTTCAGCGGAAGGTCTGGGAGGGGCTGCGCCCCATTCCGTACGGTCAAGCCTGGACGTACAAGCAGTTGGCCGAGTCGATCGGGAAGCCGAAGGCCGTACGCGCGGTCGGGGCGGCGAACGGGCGGAATCCGGTCCCGATCGTCGTCCCCTGCCATAGGGTTGTCGGTTCGAACGGGACGCTGACGGGCTATAGAGGCGGTCTTCGCATCAAAAAGCGGCTCCTCGATCTGGAAGGAGTGGCCGGATTGGAGGCGACCGGACATGAACGATTCCGCTTTTGAGCTGCCGCTGCCCTCCTTGTTCAGCTTCCGCGAATGTCTGGCTTATATGGCCCGCTCGCCGCTGGAATGTCTGTATGAGGCGGACGGCGAATCGGTCACCCGGCTCGTCCGGGCCGGCTCCGGAACCGCGCTGGTCAGGCTGACTTGCCCGGGGGAGCGGGCGATGCGCGTGCAGGTATTGGGCGGCTCGGTTTCCCAGCAGGAACGGGAGCTCCTCATCCGGTATATCCGGGATTGGTTCGATCTGGATCGGGATCTCGAACCGTTTATGGCCATTGCCCGGACGGACTCGCTGGCGGGGCCGCTGGTTCGCGAACGGGCGGGGCTGCGCATCGTCGGCATTCCCGACCTGTTCGAAGCGCTTTGCTGGGCGATCGTCGGCCAGCAGGTCAATCTGGCGTTCGCCTACAAGCTGAAGCGGCGGTTGACGGAGGCTTACGGGGAGTCGGCCGAACGGGAGGGAACCGTCTATCGGCTGTTCCCGCAGCCCGAGCGGTTGGCCGGCGCGTCCGTCGAGGAGCTGTACGGGCTTCAGCTCACGAGAAACAAGGCCATCGCGGTCCTGACGGTGGCGGAGCGGATGGCCGGCGGACAGTTGAGCCGCGAACGGCTGCTGGCGTTGCCCGATTCCCAAGCGGTCGATCGAGAGCTGACGGCGATACGGGGAGTGGGGCCCTGGACCTCCCAGTATGTGCGGATGAGATGCTTGGGCGACCCGACTTCTCTGCCGATCGGCGACGCCGGGCTTCAAAATGCCGCGAAGATCTTGCTGGGCCTGGATCGGAAGCCAACCGAACCGGAACTGAGGGATTTGTTTGCCCCGTGGCGGGGGTGGGAATCTTACCTGACCTTTTATTTATGGCGGACGCTTTATTAGGTGGCCGATGCGGCCGCCGGCCCAAGAGCGGGCCGGCCTGCCGTCACTTCAGGATTTTCTTCAGCAGACGGATCTTGTCGCCGTAAGGTGGAAATGCCAGCTTGATATCGAACCGGGTGCTTTTGCGCAGGATGCTCTTGCGGTGGGAGAACACGTCGAAGCTGTGTTTTCCGTGATAGGCTCCGAATCCGGACGGGCCGACGCCGCCGAACGGAAGATGGTGGTTCGCCACGTGCATGATCGTATCGTTGACGCAGCCGCCGCCGAACGGCACGCGGCTCAGCACCTCGCGCTCCACGCTGCGGTCTTCGGTGAATACATACAAGGCTAACGGCTTCGGGCGATCCAGAATCATGCGGATCGCGTCGTCCAGCCGGCGGTACGTCAGGATGGGCAGGATCGGCCCGAAGATCTCGTCCTCCATGGAAGCGTCTTCCCAGGAAGCGGGATCGATCAGCGTGGGTTCGATATAGAGATCTTCCCGGTTCGACGCGCCGCCATAGGCGATTTTCTCCCGATCCCGTTCCAGTATGGTCGCCAGCCGGTCGAAGTGGCGCGTATTCACGATACGGCCGTAGTCCGGGCTTTTGGACGCATCCTCTCCGTAAAAGCCGACAACCGCCGCTTTCATCTTGTCGACAAGCCGCTCCTTCACGCTCTCATGAACCAGGACGTAGTCTGGAGAGATGCAGGTTTGGCCGGCATTCAACAGCTTGCCCCACATGATCCTTTTGGCGGCCAGGTCGAGATTGGCGCTGGCGTCGACGATGACCGGGCTCTTCCCGCCCAGCTCCAGCGTGACCGGCGTCAGATTCGCGGCGGCGGCCTGCATGACGATTTTGCCTACCGGCACGCTCCCGGTGAAGAAGATATGGTCGAACGGG
Organism: Paenibacillus thermoaerophilus; assembly: GCF_005938195.1. GTDB lineage: Bacteria > Bacillota > Bacilli > Paenibacillales > Reconciliibacillaceae > Paenibacillus_W > Paenibacillus_W thermoaerophilus. The sequence goes on along the minus strand of NZ_VCQZ01000031.1, from coordinate 3,824 downwards.
GCGCGGATCAAGGCGGACGTCGTCTCTTTCTCCCCCTCGACCACCCGGATGTAGCGCTCGTCGAACGTCTCCCGGATGAGGGCCCCGATGACGGCCGACACGGCCGGCGTATGCTCCGACGGCTTGAGGACGGCGCAGTTGCCGGCGGCGATCGCTCCGATGAGCGGTTCGATCAAGAGCTGGAACGGATAGTTGAACGGCCCGATAATCAATACCGTGCCGTACGGTTCGCTGACGATATAGCTGCGGGACGGCTGCAGATGGACCGGCGTCCGGACCTTCTGCGGCTTCATCCAGCGCTTGAGATGCTTCATCGTATAGCGGATGCTCATCAGCGCGAAGCCCGTCTCCGTCGCCAGCGCTTCGAACTCGCTTTTGCGCAGATCCCGATGGAGAGCGGCCTTGATGTCCCGGTCGTACCGGATCATGGCGTCCCGGAGCTTGCCGAGCTGCTCCAGCCGGAACTTCAGACTCCGCGTATGCCCCTCGCGATAAAACTGGCGGTGCGCGTCAAGAATGTCCCGGACTTGTTCGGGTGTAACTCCTTCCACAAGCAACGCCCCTTTTTTGGTTTCAGTGTACCAAGTTTGACGGACGATTGCCATGCGGCGCTCCGTTGCGGAATAGGCCTGAACCGGTCTTGCGCATGGCCAAACCGAATTTTCAAGGACGTTTACCAGTTCTTTATCTGTTTGGCGACGGGGGATGACAATCGTTCGTTATACTGGCGGCCAAGGAAGGAGTGAACGCGATGACGACGCAATCGGCGCACAAGGTTCCGATTATCGCTTCGATCACGAATCCCGAACAAGTCGAGGCGGCGGTTCGCAGCAGCGTGAAGCGGGTTAATCTGGTAGCGGGCAACATCCTTCGGCTCGGGGAGTTGATCGGGAGTCTGCGCGCCCACGGCAAGCAGGTTTATGTCCATCTGGAAATGGTCAATGGGCTCGGTCGCGACCGGTACGCCGTCGAGTATCTGGCGCATACCTTCGGAATCGACGGGATCGTCTCGACCAAGAGCAACGCGATCGCAGCCGCCCGGCAGGTCGGGATCAAATCCATCCAGCGCATTTTCGCCATCGATACGACGGCGGTGGAAACGGCGATTAAAATGGTCGGGCAAAGCCAGCCGGATGAAGTAGAGCTGATGCCCGGATTGATGCCGCGGGTGATCCGCGAGCTTAAGGACGTCGTCCGTCAGCCGCTGATCGCAGGCGGATTGATCCGAAGCGAAGAGGAGATTCGGACGGCCCTGGACAGCGGCGCGGACTACGTGTCGATCGGCGACCAGCGTTTCTGGCGTTGAGACGCGATTCGCCGCGCCCCGTCCGGGAACGATAACGTCCCCGCCGGACCTCCGGTCGGGGACGTTCCGTTTATTACAGATGCAGCCACCAGATTCCCGCGCATTCGGGCAGCCGGACAAGCCGCTCGGCGGCGACGCGTTCGGCCAGCTCCGGACCGAAGAAGAAGCGCGTCAGCTCCTCGGCCTGCCGGACATCGTCGAACCGGTAGTCGGTGCGGACCCACCGGTGGGAGAACCCGTACGTCTCGACCAGAGCGGCATAGTACGGGATCAGGAAATCGGGGGGATTCGGCGTCTCGAAGCCGGTGCCCATCGTCTCGAAGATGACGATCGTTCCCTTGTCCCGCAGCACTCTCCGCGCTTCGCCGATGATGGCCCGCAGGTTGCTCTCCCAGTTGGCGTTATGGGAGCCCGCCAGGTAACAGATGCTCCAGCCCGCCACGACCAGATCCGCGCTGTTGTCCTCCAGGGGCAGCTTCCGCAGGTCGGCCGTCTGCGTCCGCCAATTCGTCAGCCCGGCCTGCTTCAGCCGCTCGGCGGCGATCCGAAGCATCGCTTCGGAGGCGTCCAACGCGACGATCGATCGGGCCTCGGGAGCCAGCTCCACCGTCAGTCGCCCCGTGCCCGCCCCGACATCGGCGATGTCCAGCCCCCGGCAAGGCCGAATGGACTCCACGGCACGCCGCAAGCCCGCTTGCTTCGAGATCAGCAAGTGATACCGCTCCGCTTGTTGTTCATAAATCGTACGATGATCCGGCATGTGCAACCTCCTGATTTCTGGATTGACGCGCGCGCCGTCCCATCGTAAACGTTGACGCCGGGTCAAGGTCAAGGCCGCAAATATTCGATCCCGTTTATATATTTGCGCAAGGCCGGGGGGATGCGGATCGAGCCGTCTTCCTCCTGATGGTTCTCCAGCAGCGGGATGAGGATGCGGGGCGAAGCGACGGCGGTGTTGTTGAGCGTGTGGCAGAACCGGACCCGGCCTTCGGCATCGCGATAGCGGATATTGGAGCGGCGAGCCTGGAAGTCGAGCAGGTTCGACGACGAATGGGTTTCCCCGTATGCCCGGCGGCTCGGCATCCACGTCTCGATGTCGACCTGCTTGTAGGTCTTCTGCGACATGTCGCCCGTGCAGACGGCCATCACCCGATAAGGCAGCTCCAGGAGCTGGAGCAGTTGTTCCGCGTTGCGCGTAATCTCGTCAAACAACCGCTCCGACAGCTCCAGGTTGTCCTCGCAGATTACCACCTGCTCCACCTTCGAGAACTGGTGCACGCGATACAAGCCGTGCACATCCCGGCCGGCGGAGCCGACCTCGTTGCGGAAGCACATCGAGACGGCGGCCAGACGGATCGGTTCCGATACGTCGACGATTTCGCCGCTGTAGTACGACACAAGCGGAACTTCCGACGTGCCGACCAGCCATTTGCCGTCCTCGGCCATCCGGTACGTCTGGCTCTCGCCCAGCGGGAAAAATCCCGTATTAGTCAGCGCTTCGCCCCGGACCATGAGCGGCACCTCCAGCAGCCTGAACCCTCCGGCGGTCAGCAGATCGAGCGCGAGCTGCTGCACGGCCCGGTGCAGCAGCGCTCCGGCTCCGGTCAAATAGTAGTGGCGGCTTCCCGCCGTTTTCACCCCGCGGGGAATGTCGATCATCCGGTGGAGCTCGCCCAGCGCCACGTGGTCCCGCGGTTCGAAGGCGAAGCTGGGGAGTCCGCCGACCCGCTTGAGCTCGACGTTGTCCGCGTCCGAGCGCCCAATCGGCGTGTCGGGCGAGACGATATTGGGGACGAGCATCATCAGCCTCCTATACTCGCGCTCCGCCTCCCGGCAGTCGGCCTCCAGGGCCCTTAACCGACCGTTCAGCTCCTTGACCCGGCGTTTTTTACGTTCGGTGTTTTCGCGGCTGTCCCGCTTGACGAGACGGGCGATCTCCTCGCTCTGTCGGTTTCGTTCCTGCCGCAGCTCCTCAATCCGCCGCCGCAGCAGACGCCGATCGTCATCCCGCCGGAGCAATTCCGGGATCGAGACCTCAATCCCTTTCTGGTCGGCGATCGCTTGAATCCGCTCCGGATTTTCCCTGATTTGCTTGATGTCCAACATGGCCCCGCACTCTCCTTTGGTCGAAATACAAAAAGCGCCCTTGTCCGTATGGGACGAGGAGCGCTTCGATCTCGCGGTGCCACCCAAATTGACCGGACAGGCAGTTGTCCGATCCACTTTTGTTCCGCGTTAACGGGCGGACCCGGTTAGCTTAGGGGGAAGCTTCGTTCCCCTTGACGAAAACGCCTCCGAGTTGGATGCTCTTCATCGGCATGATCGCGGTATTCGGTGTTTTGTGCAAGTATAGCGCATGCGGAGGTTCAAATCAAGGGGGAGCCGCATGAAGTGTTGTTGTTCCGTGATAATGTCACGGTGTAACTGTTCTGAGATAATGTCACTATGGGACAGGAGTTTATGACATTGACCAGAGCAGAACTGAAGAAGGTACTTGTAGTGGAGAAGATTCTGGATG